>JAUWMY010000189.1 GCA_030612945.1 Desulfobacteraceae bacterium | reverse complement strand
TCTAATTCATTTTATTTACATATTTGGACCCTTTTAGGGGTGGTAGTTGACTAAGATTTTCGTTACGAGTATCAAAACGGCTGAAAAGAAACCACGCCTTGGCGTGGTTGAATGTTAGGTATTGAATGTTTGCTTTTTCATTCGATGTTGTACGTTCGATGTTCGATGTTGGACGTTCATCTTTCAAAACAACCCCGTATGGCATAAATGCAACCTGTGAATGTTTACAAAATAACTTAGCGCTTATGGCAAAAGGGTAAAAGCAAAAGCTTTGGATCTATTCATTAATTTTTGTTGGCCAGGCTGATAATTTGCTGTTAATGTGAAACCCTTATTAGCTGGCTCCAATTAGTGAAATAAGTGGGAGCAATAATAGAGGTTTATTGCAGCCATGAAACTTGGCCTCGTAGGTCTTCCCCAGTCAGGGAAATCAACGGTCTTTGCAGCGCTTACAGGTGTAAGGGGCGAAAAAAAAGACTACGGATCACCTCGTGCCGCTCCGAGAATCGCGCCGATTACAGTTGCTGACGAACGCCTTGATTTCCTGACAAAAATATACAACCCCAAAAAGACCACCTACGCAAAAATAGAATATCTTCTCCCTTCCGAAATACCGACTTCCTCCTCAAAGTCCGAGCGAGGCGTCTGGAACCAGGTGCTTCCATGCTATGCGCTTTTACACGTGGTCAGGAATTTTGAAGGATCCGGGGGCTCTCCCGCTGCACCGGAACAGGAGTTCTGGCAGCTTGAAGAAGATATGATCCTTAGCGATTTGGTGGTCGCCGAAAAGAGGATCGAAAGGATAGAGCTGGACAAAAAAAGAGGTAAAAAGCCGGAAGGAGAAGAATTCTCTCTTCTCAAATCCTGTTGCGAACACTTAGAGACGGGTCACCCCCTCCGCAGGAAACCGGAACTGGCATCCAAACAAGTCCTCAAGGGTTTCACTTTTCTGTCTGCAAAACCCATGCTTGTTATTATCAATAACGACGATGAGGATGAGGAAGCGCCGGAATGGGATAACAGGCCCGAGGACGTGGAGATGATGGTCGTGCGAGGTCGTCTTGAAATGGATATTTCTTCCATGACACCTGATGAGTCCGAAGAATTTCTCGAGGCCTATCATATTCAGGAATCCGCCCTTGACCGGGTGATAAAGAACTCCTATAAGCTTTTAAATCGAATCTCTTTCTTCACTGTTATCTCCGATGAGGTGAGGGCATGGTCCATTACGGCAGGAACTCCAGCCTTTGAAGCTGCAGGAACAGTGCACTCCGACATGCAAAAGGGCTTTATCCGCGCTGAGACCTTAGCTTTTGAAGACCTGAAGACCTGCGGGACTTTTCAGGAAGCCAAGAAGGCGGGCCTGGTACGTCTCGAAGGGAAAGGGTATGAAGTGAAAGATGGAGACATAATCAATTTCCGGTTTAATATTTGACGGCTTCGAAAAAAGCCCATCTGCTGCGTTGCGCTTCATCTTTAGTCATTCCGACGTACTTATACGTACGCCTCATTCCTAAAGATTCGCGCGCCTTGCATCTGGCGCTTTTTACTGTGCCGTCTGATTGGGGGCTTTAATAATCATGGACAAAATTAAAGTGGGTATTATCGGCGCCGGTGGCTATGGAGGCTGTGGTGCAATAGAGCTTCTATTGAATCATCCATATGCGGAGATCAGAGGGCTTGTTGCAAAACAGGACGTAGGTAGACCCATAAGCGAATTGTACCCGCATCTAACAGGCTTTTGTGATTTGCCTGTATTTGCCCCGGATGATCAGGACTGCCCTGATGACTTTCAAGTGGTTTTTTTTGCTACCCCCGATGGTGTGGGACAAAGCACGGCTCCTGCCTGGATAAAAAAAGGTATAAAGGTCATTGACTACAGCGGTGATTTCCGCTTCAACGACCTGGAGACCTACAAGGGATATGCAACGCGAATTGGACGACCCCAGGAGCACGCTTCCCCTGAGCTGTTACCTCAATCGGTTTACGGCCTGGCGGAATTGCACAGAAATGAAATCTCAGGGACCAACCTGGTTGGGAACCCAGGTTGCTTTGCGGTTAGCTGTATACTTGGTTTATCTCCGGCCATAAAATCCAATCTCATTGAACCGGATTCTATCATCTTCGACGCAAAAACCGGGGTATCAGGAGCAGGGAAAACCCCCAATCCCACTTTTCACTATCCGGCACGCTATGAGTCCATGAACGCCTATAAGATATCAGGCCACCAGCATGTATACGAAATAGAAAGAGAGCTGAGCCTCCTTGCAGGTCAGGACATCAAGGTTACCTTTACGCCCCACGTGGTGCCCCTCTGTCGTGGCATCCTGACCACCATATATGGTCAATTAAACGAGGGCCAGAACCTCAAAACCGCGGAAGAGGCCTATCGATCTTTTTATAAAAATGATGTATTTGTAAGAGTATTCGGGCCTGAAAAGCTACAGGTAAGCACCAATGTGAGAGGTAGCAACTTCTGCAATATTTCGGTGAACGTGGACGAAAGGACCGGGAAGCTTATTGTGGTGAGCCTTATAGATAACCTGGTGAAAGGGCAGGCCGGAAGTGCTGTTCAAAATATGAACATCATGTTCGGGCTGGACGAAACAGAAGGGCTATTGCATCCCGGAAGTTTCCCTTAATCGGGTAGCTTCTCAATAAGTTCGGGCGCTCACAACCGGATTATTGCCTCGAGTGAATGACAATGGCTGTACAACTTTTCGGAGTTTAGGCGTCCCGCCAGAGATAGGCGGGATAAAATCCTTACGGATAAACTCCACCCGAACTTATTGCGAAATTCCTTAATCGGTCCTCCGATCCCTGTCAAAGAGTTCACCGTTAACCATTGTCAGTTTTTTCTCTATTCATTTAATTCTGTGGCCCCTCTCTATCGGAAAACGGTCAACTACTTAATACAAACCCTCCTCACCTGGATAAGATCCGTAAGTCCAAGACAGACTTTCCGAATACCATCCTGCATCAGGGTAGTCATACCGTCTTTTATAGCCTGTTTCCTTAGCTCCGCCATCTTTGCCCTGTTTTGGATCAACGATTTTAGATTGTCTGTCCCTGCAAGGAGTTCATGGATGGCGGCCCTGCCCCGGTAACCGCTGTTGCCGCACATTGGGCACCCTTTGGGGCGGTAAAGGAAAAATTCATCATTATATTCAAAGCCAAGGGAATCAAAATCACCTTCATAGGCCCTTATTAATGCGTCAAATTCATCCCTGGCAGGGTGGTACTTCTCCCTGCAATCTTTGCAAAGGGTTCTCACCAGCCGCTGGGCAAGTACCCCCAGAAGGGCATCTGCAAAATTAAAGGGATCCATTCCCATATCCAACAGTCGCGTGATAGTCTCCGGAGCACTGTTTGTGTGAAGGGTACTGAGAACCAGATGACCCGTTAAAGAGGCTTCTATGCCTGTGGATACGGTCTCACGGTCACGCATTTCCCCTACCATTATCACATCCGGGTCCGCTCTTAAAAAAGACCTCATGGCCCTGGCAAAATCAAACCCGATCTTAGGCCTGACCTGAACCTGGCGAAGATCTTCCTGGGTAATCTCTACTGGATCCTCGGCTGTCCATATCTTTGTTTCAGGCCTGTTAATACAGGCCAAGGCAGCGTGAAGGGTGGTGGTCTTCCCGCTTCCTGTAGGGCCCACTACCAACACGATACCGTAAGGTTTTTCGATTATGTCTAAAAAGGCCTCGTAATTCCTCCCGCTCATTCCCATCTCACCCAGAGGCAAAGGCTTGCCGGTCGATAAGAGCCGCAGAACCACATCCTCGTTTTGTCCTGCCGTTGGAATGGTAGCGACCCGAAGTTCAATATCCAACGGGGCGAAACGCCTGAATTTGATCTTTCCGTCTTGAGGAAGACGTCTTTCCGCAATATCCAGGTCTGACATGATCTTAATACGAGAGACAATGGCTCGCTTATAGGTGTAAGGGAGGGTTTGGTAAACCTGGCATGCACCATCTACCCTGACCCTGATTAAGGCATTGGCCTTTCCCTGGCGTGGTTCGATGTGGATATCTGAAGCGCCACGATTGTAGGCATCAATAATTATTTTGTTGACAATCTGGACGATGGCACTGTCCTCTTCAGTCATGCTTGCAATTTCTTCATCGTATTCTTCATCATCAGATGCCAGTTGGCCCAGGATATCCTCGATACTGTCAGAAGCCTTCAATAATTCTGTCCTTTTTACATCAAAGAACAGGTTTATCATGTCGTAGATATCTTCTTTAAGGGCTACGCAGTATTCAAATCCCCTGGCCGGAATGAGCCTTTTAATAGCATCCCTTGCCGGCAGGGAGTTGGGGTTCTCCATGGCCACGACAACCTTGCCATCCGATTTGACAATTGGAACAAAGGAATTGTGCTTCAGATAGCTCACCCTGAGGCCTTTCAACAACTCGCCAGGGATGACCATCTTCTCGTCGTATGGAATAAAACGGGTTTTGAAAAAATCTGCCAGGGATTTTCCAACATTATCCCTGGAGACATGAAAATCAGTTATAAGGATGGAGGCCACCGATCTTTTGGCCTTTCTCGCCCGTGAAATAGCCTCGTTCAGGTCCTTGCTGCTTATAATGTTGTTGGTGATGAGAAAATCGAACTTTGTAGGCTTTGCCTTTTGAGCAACTTGCTGGTTTTTAAAGAAGGCCACCCCCAGGACCTTTGCAATATCCAGGACCGAAGTCTTGTCTTTCTCTGTAAAGGGCTTCCCTTTCCTTTTATTTATCAACTGTATAACGCCTAAAAGATATTTATTGTACATGACAGGGGCTGCAAGTATCTGGGTCGTTTTATATCCTGTCTTTTGATCCCAGCTCTTGTCAAATTTCAATTTAGGGTTGACGCGTTCGAGTTCATACTCATCATAGACATCAAGGACGTTCACCACCTTGCCGGAGGCAGCACAGTATCCGGCAATACTCTGTTTATCAATAGGGACCCGGATTTCGCTGATTTCGTCCCCGGTCTTAATCCTTGAAACAATCTGTTTTTTGGTGCCATCAACCGCATAGATAGTAATCCTGTCAGCGTCAAAGAGACTCAGGATTTCACCTTGAAGGTTCAGCAGGATTTCATTTGTATCGTTCGCTGAATGTATCCTGTTGGTAATACTGTTCAGGTTTTTTTGATATTCGAGCTGTTGCTCAAGGGATTTCTTGTTTGCATCATTGTCAGATACTTTTTTTGGTAAACCAGCCATAATTCAAACTACAGACCTCGTTAAGTGGTTGAATGGTTGAGTAGTTAAGTGGTTGTTATTATTAGAATCCATATCGTTCACATGAAAATTGGACACTCGTAGAATTCAGGGATTCAGGAATTTTGGAATTGAAACATGAATTTTTTCCTTATCTTAATCCCTCAATCCCTAAATTCACAATTCCTCAATTTGGCTCCATATAGCCATTATGATGCGGATGGTGTCCGAAAATAGGACCTAGTTTTTAGATCAAATAACGAGGTCTGAACTATCCAAAATACGTCAAGTGGTTATTATTCAATATTCAGGGGAAAAATAAAAGGCTTACGCCTAAATTCCTTATTCGGAGTTTACCCGTAAGGGTTTTATCCCCGAGTTACTGGGCAGATTCGTCAAGTGTGGGTACTTAAAGGGGAATTGTTTTTGATTCTAAAAGATTTATGAGAATATGCAACATAATTATTTGCGGAAACAAACGGGATTATATAAAATCATGCAGTAGTTTTATGGCTGGTTGGAATTTTGAAATGCTGGGCTTTAATAAAAAACGATTAGAAAAAGTGTAATCATTCACCGATCGTTGGCATCGCTCTCTTTAGGCGC
>JAUWMY010000440.1 GCA_030612945.1 Desulfobacteraceae bacterium | reverse complement strand
TACGGTGGCGAAGAATTCCTGATTGTGCTTCCCGAGACAGATGCCATCGGGGCCTCCGTAATGGCGGAAAGACTTAAAAGCGAATTATCCCAAAGGGTCACTGAGACGCAGGGGAAGCAAATATCCATCACAGCCAGTTTTGGAGTAGCCGGTTTTTGCCCTGACACCCCTGATGAAATGATCTCGCCTGAAGCCATGATCAGCAAGGCGGACAAATACCTTTATCAGGCAAAGCGGAAGGGGAGAAACAGGGCCTTAGGAGGGCCGTTAGATTAAATGAGCATCGCACAATCAGGGTCAAAGAAAGCAGGAGTTGATTCCATGAAAAAAAATGTGCTGGTCGTGGATAACAATCCGGTAATCTTGAAATATATGACCAATTTGCTTGAAAAGAAGGGCTGTCAGGTTCAAGTAGCAGAAGACGGTCTTACTGCCCTTGACATTTTGGAATCATATGTTCCGGACGTCATATTTGTTGACCTGGTAATGCCCAATATAAGTGGAGACAAATTGTGTCGGATTATTCGCAAGATGCCGGGGCTGAAAGGCGTCTACCTTGTTATCCTTTCAGCGATATCTGCCGAGGAAGAGGTGGATATTATTGAATTCGGCGCCAACGCCTGTATAGCCAAGGGGCCATTTAATAAAATGGCCCATCATGTTCTTTCTGCTATGGATCAATCGGAGTTGAGGGCCGCATATGGCCCGCCAGGCAAAATACTGGGGGTTGAGGATGTCAATCCACGGGCAATCACAAAAGAGTTACTATCTTCTAAAAAGCATCTGGAAGCTATCTTGAGAAATATGTCTGAAGGCATTCTGGAGCTTACACTGGAACAAAAGATAATATACGCCAATCCTGCCGCCATTTCCCTCGTTGGCATTCCTGAGGAAAAGCTGTTAGCTTCAAGTTTCATAGAGCTTTTTTCAAGGAATGATCGTGAAGGAATCAAGAACCTGCTGGAGTTCAGGGGTCAGTCGCTTAAAAATATTACCGAGGACTCACCAGTGATTATAAACGGCAAAGAGGTTTCGTTAAACCTCATGTCTTTTAAAGATGAGGAGCGTCATTCCGTTGTTGTCATTGTGAGTGATGTTAGTGAACGAAGGCGAATGCAGGCCCAGCTCCAGGAAGCTCAGAAAATGGAGGCCATCGGCACGTTGGCAGGGGGTATTGCCCATGATTTTAACAATCTGCTTATGGGCATTCAAGGCAATGTGTCTTTGATGCTTTTGGACGTTGATTCAACGCATCCACACAAACAAAGACTGATTACCATTGAAGAACTTATCCAGGGCGGATCGAAACTGACGAAACAGATTCTGGGGTATGCCAGGGAAGGAAAATATGAAGTCAGGGCCATTAACCTGAACCAAATAGTAGAAGAAACAGCTGAAACTTTTGGCAGGGCCAAAAAGGACATTACGGTTCATCGTGACCTTGCTGGGGACTTGCTGCCGGTTGAGGCAGACCAGGGGCAGATAGAGCAGGTCCTTTTGAGCCTGTACGTGAATTCATGGCAAGCAATGCCTGGCGGCGGGAATATTTTCTTGAAGACAATAAGTACCTCCGACAAGGATATGAAGTACAAAATGTATAAACCCAAGCCGGGCAACTACGTCCTTTTCACTATCACCGATACAGGGACGGGCATGGACAAAAAGACCAGGGGACGTATTTTTGATCCATTCTTTACAACCAGAGGGATGGGAAGGGGCACGGGTCTTGGTTTAGCCTCGGTTTACGGTATAATAAAAGGGCATGGCGGGTACATTGATGTCGATTCAGAGAAGGGATCTGGTACAACTTTCAGCATTTATCTGCCTGCTTCAGAAAAACAGGCCGCAAAAAAAGAGGAACCGTCTGAGGAGGTCTTAAAGGGGACAGAGACGGTTCTTTTTGTGGATGATGAGGGTATGATTATTGATGTTGGCCGGGAGATTCTGAAAACATTGGGCTACCAGGTTCTATTGGCCAGGGGCGGAAAAGAAGCAATTGAGGTCTATAAGGCGAACAAAGGCAGGATTGATATGGTCATCCTGGATATGATCATGCCAGATATGGGTGGAGGGGAAACCTATGACCTTCTAAAGGAAATCAACCCTCAAATAAAGGTTCTTCTTTCCAGCGGGTACAGTTTAGAAGGGCAGGCACAGGAAATCATGGAACGTGGCTGTAATGGGTTTATTCAGAAACCCTTTGACGTGAAACAGCTATCCGCCAAAATAAGAAAAATCCTCAAGAAAAAATAGGAGCATGTATTTGTTGAGAATCATACAAATACATTAATACTGGCCGGTTCATTGAGGCCATCTTTTAGATAATCTCTGACCAGGTCAAGCATCACACTGATCTTAAATGGTTTTGAAAGGGTAGGGTATCCGTATTTCAAGATTTCTTCATCAAGTTTCCGTTTCAGTCTGTTGATCCCAAAAAAGCCGCTGATATAGATTACTTTGACTTGAGAATTCGTATCTCTAATCTTCCCTATAAGCTCCAGGCCGCTCATCTTTGGCATTACCACGTCTGTGACGACCATGTCTGGCTCAAATTCGCAGTAAACCTGGAAACCACGGTCTCCATTCACCGCAACCCTTACATCATAGCCTTCCATTAAAAAAACATCCCTGAATATCTCCTGTAATCCGAATTCATCTTCAACAACAAGTATTTTCTTTTTTCTCTTATTGTGTTTCTTGATTCCCCTTTTGATGACTTCTACGAGTTCTTCATCTTTCATATTGCTAATGAGTCGGCTAACCCTGTTCAGCCTTTGCTGGATCATTTTTGCTTTTACCATATTCTTCGGATTCAGGTCAGGATGATAAACCTTGCTCAAGAGCCTGTAACTGGACCTTATATAGGAGAGTACCGCCCTGTCGCCCAGCTCAGAATAAATCTCTCTCGCCTTATCAAGTAGACCGAGATAAATAAGCTCTTTTTCCAGATCAATGCTATTTTTCAATGTGTATTATTCCCTGGGCGTCTTAATGGGTGAACATTTATTATAAAACAACTCTTAAGCGAAGATCATGCCAATATATGGATAAAAAGGATATTTCAAAGCTTACATATAGTTAGCACACTGCCGCGCTGAAAAGGGAAGATATATGTAAAGAAATACCACTCTTTTTGGATGACTCTATTCTATTTATTGGCAATTTTTTGCCCTATTCAGCATCCTGCATTGCTCGGAGCCTGGGTACAAAGCCACGGGGGCGTTC
>JAUWMY010000366.1 GCA_030612945.1 Desulfobacteraceae bacterium | reverse complement strand
GCCTCTCTTCCCTGTCTTTCAAACTGGTAGCCATTACATTGAAGGCACGTGTCAAGTCACGAACTTCATCGTCCGATGAGGGTTCCGGCACTTTCATATCAAGATCTCCCTTTGCTATTCTTCCGGCAGCATTCGCCAGACGAATGAGGGAACCGGTCAATTGACGAGCAAAAATGAATCCCACTATAAGTACAATGATAGCAACACCGGCGGAAAGTGCCCCGTAAAGTTTCCATAAAGACGACTTCATATCATCATATTTTCTGGCCAGTACCCCCACATAAAGGATCCCTATCACTTTCTCCTCGATGTCATGAATTGGATCATATGCACTCAAATACCAATCATTGACCACAAATGCTCTGTCATACCAATTGAGGTCGTTTTCAAGGACTTTATTATAAACATCCTCGCTGACCCGAGTACCTATTGCCCTGTTGCCGTTTGCCAATGTCACGTTAGTGGCTATACGCGCATCCCATTGAAATATGGTTACCGTTCCAAGGTGTCTTTCGCTATACATCTCATTTTCAAAAACGATTGATCTGATCTTGTCAATGAGTGCATGATTACGGTTGAGAAGTATGCCCGCATAAAGCACTCCCAATATGTTACCCTTTTGATCCTGTACAGGAGCAGCGGCAATAAGTATCATTCCTGCGGACTCAGAGGACTTTGCTCGTAGCTTGGCCTTTGGCGTGGGCTCGAATACCATAAATGCACGTTCTTCGAGATTACCACCTTCGGCCTGGAGGCGCTTTCGGCCCAGTATGGCAAATCCACTTGTGGTCTCCCCTTTCAAGGAACGCTTAACAAACGGATCGTTAGACAAATAATCACCTGTATTGTACGGCTCGAGCGTACGGAGGATTACCCGGCCTTTCCTATCAGTGATGGATAAGAAATCAAAACCACACTGCCGTCTGACAGCTTCAAGTGATGCCCGGTAAGCTTGGGAATCGGGTGCAGCGTAAGCTTCTTTAATGCGCTTCCCGGTGCCAAGGACGCTAACGTAAAGGTCCAGTTTATCAAGTTCGCTTTGAAGAACGCTCCAGGCCGAACGTAAATCGAGGCTCACGCGTCGCTGCGCTTCGTTTAATGTAGTGCGACTGATGAGTCTGGCTCCGACCAGAGCTCCCAGAATTCCGAATAGTGCTATTACCAGTACGAAATTCAGGAAGACTCGTTTATGCAACTTGATTCGCATTTCCTTATCGATCCATCAATCACTAATGCTTAAATGTGGTATGAGGTTAAACCGATGGCAGCATACAGATAAAGCAGGTCCATTCTCCTGGTTTGCTTTTTACTGATACGGTTCCTTTTAGGCGATCCAATATTTCCTTAACGATCACAAGTCCCAAACCACTGCCTTCCTCCACATATGCCTTTGCATTTTCCGTCCTGAAAAATTCTGAAAAAAGGTGAGGCATGTCTTCTTCATGTATTCCAATACCGGTATCAGAGACTTCAAATCGGACATGGTGCTGAACCTCCCTGGACAGGGCAACCTTAACCTTACCGCCTGGCTGGGTATATTTTATAGCATTGGAAATGAGGTTGGTAAAAAGGTCATCTACAAGTTTCTCGTCCGCCATGATTTCAGGAAGCGAGTCCTCAATATGGAACGTTATGTCAATCCCCTTTTCCAATGCATGGGTCTGATAAAGACTAACCAACGCCTTCATAATCTTTGTGCTATCCACAGGATGAATTATCGTTTTACTAATATCAGTACGTTTGATTTCAAGTTCCAGCAGGTCGTTTATCACATGTCCGAGTATCTCTATTCTTTTTTCGCACCTTTCTATGGTTTCTTGCTGTTTTCGGTTAACGGGCCCGAGATATCCCTTTCGTATGGTTTTCAGCATGCTGTAAATTGCATTCGATGGAGAACGTAGCTGGTGAGCCGCCTTTTTCAGAAACCATGTCTTGTTCAATTCCGTTTTAAGCTTTTCTATTGAGAGGGCTGTTAAATCGGTCATTAAGGAAAAAAACTTTACATCACTTTCCACAAAATAATGGGACACGTCACTATAAACACAAAATACACCCAGAACCATTTTCTCCACACTGAGCGGCAGGCACACCATTGAAGCGATTCCTTCCTTTCGGATATCCTCAGGATATTGAAAGTAGTCCTTTTCATCGATCTTGCCAATTGAGTAAAAAGAGCCTTGAATTATCTCTCGATTAATGGGACTTTTTTCAACATCTATGCTTCCCTTGGCAATATAGTCCTCGCTAAGGCCATATGCGGAAGCAAACTTCAGTGTTTTCCTTTGGTCATCCAGGAGCTTGATTGAACACCCTTTCACCCCCATAATCCTCGTGGCGTTTATGGTTGCTGAATCCATCAACTCCTGAAGTTCGGAGCATAAGCCCATCTCCTTTACCATCTCGTAGAGGGCAGTTAATTTGGCATTACTTGCATCAAGCTCCCTGGAAACCTTAAGTAGTTCTCTTCCCTTGGTTCTCAGACTTAATTTGACAGAAGTGATAAGAAAGGCCGAAATCAAAATAGCAGCAGTCAGGATCAGGCATAGAACAAGTACGCCAGGATATTCAAGGCTATAGGGAAATAAGGGGCTCCGGAATAAAATGGGTTGGAGGGGCAGGATTGTTGATTTTTGCAATGCAATCATGCCACCCGAGGCCAGAAGGACCAGGATGGCGTATACAAAACAGCTTACCGGGGAAAGCAAAATGCCAGACAAGATGATATGAAAGATTACAAATATCAAGACAGGACTGTATATACCACCGGTAAAATAGATGACAAAATAGAGGGCTATAAGGTCGAGGGTAATCTGTGTGTGGGCAAAAATTGTGAATGATCTAACTTCGTGAGGTTCAAAGGATTTCAATCGTAGCCATATAAGAAAAAATATAACATTATAAAGAAGAATAAATAAGGCTATAATAGTTATAGGAAAGATAGGTAATTTCGGCTCAAAAAAATAGGCGGCCCAACCTCCCACAAGGACAACTCCGACAGCTACCCATCTTAATTGAATGAACCAATATACTCTCTCTATTAGTTCCTTGCGGAAGAAGGGCTGTTCCTTTACTAACCCATACCCCAGTTCCATAATGGGGTCTCCTTGCGTTGTGGAAAGGCCCAAAAATCACACCTTATTTTCTTCCTTGAGAACGTTCTCAATAGTGGAAAGCAATTCTTCCGGATCTATCGGTTTTTCAAGAAAATGCGATACAGGCCAACTCTCCCCCAATATATGTTGAAATTTGTCAGGCCCTTCCTCGGCCATCTTCTTTGGAAACGCAGTGATCATAACAATGGGTATACCTTGGTATTTTGGGTTATTCTTGAGCTTGAAGGCAAGATCAAATCCTTCGGTATCTGTAGCCATCATAACATCCAAAACAATAAGGTCAGGGGGGTTTTCTTCAATCTTGGCGTAACCCTCTTTTCCGTTATAAGCAGCTCTCACATTATAGTCTTTGCTTTCCAGGACGATACGAATAGAACTAACCAGGTCCCTGTCATCATCGATAATGAGAATATCTTTCCCAGTATCCATTGCTTCCTCCCTTTTTTAAATATTTAAAGATTCCTTGTATTTGTCAATAATTTTTACTTAAAATAAATTCGTTGATTTCTGACACAACCCTTTGAGCCCTCTTTTCAGCCTCTCGAGTTAATTCTTCGCCGAATTCAAAATCATCACCTTGAATAGAAACCAACCATGTGGGCGGACATATATGGTAAATTGATTGAAGAAGACCCAAGAAAAAAGAA
>JAUWMY010000211.1 GCA_030612945.1 Desulfobacteraceae bacterium | reverse complement strand
CTCATATATTGTCTGTGCATTGCCAGCAGACTGGCCATAAGCCAGACCCAGTGCATTTGCCATTTCATCATTGGTCAATCCAAGAATCCTCCCTGAGGTTATGGCGCCACCAAACCCACCATATATTTCTCCAGTCCATCCCCTCACCCCTATACAGCGATCCGGAACCAGGCGCATTCTGCACATAATTTCAGCACCAAGGATCATTGCCGCGATAAGTGCTTTCCCATCCGTGTTCCCGGTCAATTCCACGGCCGCAAGGGCCGTGGGCACAACTATAGCCCCTGTATGCATGCCAGTCTGCATATGGAAATCATCAAAATCAAGGGCTCGTACCATGGTGGAGTTGATTAATACTGCCTCGTGGGCCGGCACTTTTAATTCATTAAGGAAAACAGTGCTTTCCGGTGCCCCATCCCATTTTCTTGCCAACTGGACTAACTCCTTCACTCCACTTGCGTCAGTGCCAGCCAACATGGCAGCAATACTGTTCATGACCAGGCGCTTCATCCCTTCAACGGCTTCTTGGGGAAGATCCTTATAGCGTATTGCTGTCACAAAATTTAAAAGTTTTTCTTCTATTGTCATTTAGTACCCTTCACCTTAAACAGGCCATTGCAATCTCGTATTTGCTTTCAGATCTTATACGGCGGTATCCCCAGGATCGCGCGGGCTTCTTTGCAGTTGGCCACTTCCCGTTGCAGTAGATCCGCCAAGTTCACAGTACGTTCCACAAATCGGGCATTGCTCTCTGCCAGGACTCCGCGACTCAGGAATAGGTTGTCTTCAAACCCGACCCTGACGTGGCCTCCCATGAGCATGGCATGGGTTGTTATAGGCAACTGCCTTTGTCCAACACCAAGAACAGACCATTGAGCACCGGCGGGCAGTTTGGCCTTCAATGCCAAAAGGGTCTCCAGATCGGCCTCAGCTCCCCAGGCAATGCCAAGGCAAATCTGGAAATACGGTGGGTCCTCCACAAGACTGCGTTCAACCAAATCACGGGCCTGTCGCACATGACCCAGTTCGAAGACTTCCATCTCGGGCTTCCCTCCGGCTTTTCGCATTCTGTCCGCAGCCGTTTCTACCCACTCTGAAGGATTTATAAAGACCCTGCCTCGAAAGTTCAGGCTGCCAATATCAAGGGAACAAAGATCCGGCCCCAGATCCACCGGCATGAGGCGCTTTTCACCCGCATCGGGACCCTCCAGGTTAAAAGCACTGGTAGTGAGGTTTATTAGGATGTCGCTCTCGGCCCTCACCCTTTCAACAACCTCGACGAATAACTTTCGCTCAAAAGCAGGGCGACCTGTTCCAGGGTCCCGGACATGAATATGAACCACAGCAGCCCCGGCCCGCCAGCACCTCAAGGCCTCATCAGCGATCTCAGCCGGGCTGTATGGGATATGTGGGTTGTTCTCCCTGGTGGGGCCGGAACCAGTTAGTGCCGCAGTTATAATCAGTTTTTCCATTTTCTTACCTTTTTGGTAACCGTTCATAGGTTCAGGGTTCAGCGTTCAGCACCGCCTCTGGCCACCGAAGTTGTCAGTTTGATCAAAAAAGTGACGCTGGCCTTGCCGAGTCACATACGAGAGGTTCGAAGTTCAATGCAAATCTCAACCGTTGATACGTCAACCATGAACTTTGGTCGCGACTTTGGGTTGAAAAAACAACCTCCAACCTCCAACTTTATGCCCTCTGCTCTTTGCCCTCTGCCCTTTGCTCTTTGCCCTTTGCTCTTTGCCCTTAAACCCGATCATGGCCAGTCTCGGGACGGACAAAAAAATGACCCACGGGTATCCTTGGCCAGACGCCAAAAAACACTGGCCGCGAGGGGATCGCCTTCCATGGGATACAGAATAATGTTTACCGGCACTCCTGTGGGCAGCCTGCGCACCGCTTCTTTAAACAGACCCAACCGCTTCTTACCGGAGACCCTTTTGGTCCAGGGTTTGCGCGCCCCCATGGTCGGCAGGCTATCCGTGAGCAGAAAAATATTATCCGGCCCAGGGTTCATCTCGCTCAACGCGTTGAAACCATTCAGCAGACTGGTCCCTTTTTGGGGCACTACCTTCCGCATACGATCAACGGTCTCATTCAACTTGTCAACGTCACCCGCATCCAGCCATCTTTTCCTGGTACCCTCAATCAATGGTGTGGCGGTCTCGTTAAAGGTGTACACCTGAAATTTACTGGTTTGGGGAAGTTGAGTGGTCAACCAGTCTATGGTAGCTATTGCCTGCTGCCACTTTTCAGATTTTAATTTCTCTTCATCCTTGAGGTTTCGCCTGCGGATGATCCCTACAATGGACTCGTCAAGCATACTGGCCGAGGCATCCACCAGAATAAAAATCCTGTTTCCTCCCAGCTTAAGATCTGTCAAGTACTGACGATCGCCCTTTCCTGGAAAAATGCGCAATTTTGATCCATACTCATCATCCGCCTTGCTCCCGGCCTTGAGCCGCTTCACATCCTCTTCCTTTGACTTGAGGTCCGACTTCAGTTTCTTTATATGTGCTTTATCAGCGAGGCTATCATTCTCAAAATAGGCCAGCTCCACCTTTTTTTCCTTGCTCGTCTCAATCAATTCCTTAGAGAGCCCCTCGGTTTTGGCCAATTCCTCCAGGATTTTCTCCAGGGCATTGCGGGCCTCGATCAAACCCTTTGTACCCTGAAGCACTTCCTTCTCCATCCGGGAGACTTCGCCGTGGAGATCCGAAGTCAATTCATCCCGTTGTGCTGCGCTTTTCGCGTTTACAATCACAAACAGTAGAATGACCGCTCCCAGACCGCAGCAAATGCAGTCCAGAAAAGAGAGGCTGAAGACGCTTATTCTTCTACGTTTCATTCCTTCCCACGCAGGCTATAAGTTGGAGCTCTTCCCCGGGCGTTCCCACCCTGATGATCTGGCCAAGCTTAAGAATAACGGTTTTGGTGACCCTGACTTCATCCACAAAGGTCCCATATGCGCTGTGGTCTGTCAGGATAACATTGTCGCCTTGAAACTGAAGTGAGCAGTGTCTCTTGGAAACACCGGCCAATTCGCCCTCCATGGGTACATCAATCCCATCCCGGCTGCCACCAGAGCCAACTGTAAGGGGCAGGTCAGAAAGGGGATAAGCCGCGGAACGGTAAAGCAAATGTGTAGGGCGTACGTCACCATGGGATATGGGCTGCACGGGACGTGGACGAGCCGTGGATGGTGGCTCTAACCTCTGCCAGGGGCGACTCGTCAAAAGCGATACGCCTCGTCCGGTTCCCTGGGTGGAAGAATGATCCCAAAGATCCAACGCCCCAAAAGCACCGCATCCGGGTTCCAACTCGATGAGCTGAGCACCAGCTATTCCGGCCAGCATCTCCCTGCAACCTGGCAAGTGACTCATACGGTGTGTCAACTGGAAGGTCACCGGTTGCCCCGGTTCCCCATGGCGCTCCCGCATGTCCGCGATCAATTGGTGAATTTCTTTGAACACCGCCTCACCTTTTTTTACAAAGAGATCACGGGACAAGCTGACACGATAGCTTTTAGAGTCTGCCCCCATCTCAAACATAACGGATGAATTCTGTTGAAGCGCCGCGATAACAACAGGCAACCTGCTATAGAGTTCTTGTTCAAACGCGGCCTGATGCAGGGGATCAAAACGGGTCGTCCGGACAAATTCCACCGCAATGGTCTTTACCCATTCCGTATAAAGGTGGTTCAAACCCCTGCCCTCCCCTGTTACTGAATCTTTCTGAGTGAGGTGTTCCCCCTGTTCAAGGAAGGTAATTTCGGACCGGTGCAGATGAATATCTATATGCAACAGCATGCGATCAGGGCATGGCTTCGATGCAGCGGCCACTGAAAGGGCTACCATGCCCTTTAAGGGAATAGACAACTCATCAGCGATACCCAGGATAAGTCCCAGTTGATCCCGGCTCAAGAATCCAGGGACCGCAATGACAAGCTCATCACCTTGTTCCCTGATCTTTTCCCAGATCCGGGCCAGATGGGCATAAGCCATCTCTGCGTGGTTACGCGCATAATTGTTAGGCTGCTTCAGAGGCTGTGTATTTAATTGATCCCAGAAGGAGTTATTGAACTGTAGCGGGTTGAGGTGTGCCTTACCCTCGGCCGCCCTGCCAACGATCAGTTGGTCCTTGCCAGGAAGGGCAAATCCGGGGCTCTCCTGATCCACCCCGTCAATGTGAAGCAGTCCCAGGGGGTTTTTTGCCGCTGCCATGATGCCGGCATCGCTCAATTCCAAAGCAAGCAAATCCATTTCAGAGATCCTTTATTGAGTTTGTAAATGACGGGTGAGATGCTCTTCACAGTATTCTTCGGTATCCAGCACATAGCGCTCCTGGAGGAGCTGCAAATGATGCACCAGGAACATGAGAACAAGGCTTAAAAGAAGGGCAATCAATGTGGAATTAAAGGCAACGCCCAGGCTCTTCGTTACTCCGAAGATATCCCCTTCAATGGCCTTGTGCGCCTGTCCAAGAGCCTCCCCGATACCCCGCACCGTCCCGAGGAACCCAACCGAAGGAATAGCCCATGCAATGTATCTTACCATGGATAATTCCGATTCCAACCTTTCTCCCTCCGAGGCGCAATAGGCATGTGCGGCCGCTGCAGCATCCTGGATATTCCCGGTTAAACCAAACCGTTGCAACGCCGCAAGCAGGGCCTTCGGGAGCAAGGCCTCCCGCTGATTAAGAGGCAGTGCCTGAATTTTTCGTGACCAGTCACGGGTATCCTCCGGCAGAATACGCATGCCTTCTGCCAACGGAATCAGGTCCTTATCTAAAAGCGCCCGGTGTTTGATGGTCATGGTGCCCTTGTACCCCATGATGGCCAGGGCCCAGAGCAGGAGAATAAAACAGGCCTCCTGTTCGTAATCACGTATCAAGACATAGACTGATCGCTTGATTTCATAGGACTTATCCTCCGCAATAAGGGTGGCCTGTCTTGCCAGAATCTCATCCGCCCTGGGACGGATAAGCCCCACATAAACCGCATGAACCATTATTATCACCACAATTAATGAAAATAGCTGGTAGATTGCCTCAAAGGATAGGGGAAATGATTTTTTCATTCTTTGACCTCTCTTGAAAAGATTCGACCTGTGTGGTTAAATAATTTTACGGCTCATTTACAAACACCAAACCTCATTAAGTGATTGAATTGTTTAGTCGTTAACCGGTTGTTATTATTAGAATCCATATCGTTTGCATGAAAATTGGGCACTCGTAGAATTCAGGAATTTGGGAATTGAAATATGATGGATCCGTAAAAAGTCAAAATCTATAGGATTGTACAATTCAATATTCTCACAACAAGCTTAAATAATTCGTAATTCCTGAATCCCTAAATTCCTAAATCCATGTAAAAAGGACTTTTTACATGGGCATCAAATTTCAATGTGGAATATCGGATAGCATCTCTCTTGTCAA
>JAUWMY010000011.1 GCA_030612945.1 Desulfobacteraceae bacterium | reverse complement strand
AATGTAGACAAAGGGACTGATCCTTTGGGTGGGTCCTATTATGTTGAAGCCCTCCCCGCGGAGCTCGAAAAAAGGGCAATGGGACTCATTGACGAGATCGAGGAAAAGGGAGGGTTTATAAAGGCATGGGAGTCCGGGTATATCCGATCCGTAATTGAGACCTCTGCCAGGAAATGGAAAGAAAAGGTGGATTCAGAAAAGCAAACTGTCATAGGCGTCAACAAGTATAAGATGGAAGAGGAGCAAAAGATTCCTCTCTATAAGATTGATCCTGAGACGGAACGTTTACAAAAAGAAAGGGATATAGATTACAAAAAGGGCCGGGATGCAGAGAAATATGAGGTGGCCATGAATGAAATGGAAAAGGCTCTGATATCCTTTAAAAACGGTAATAACGACCACAGACTTGTCCCCAAAATGATAGAAGCTGCCAGTTGCAATGCAACCAGCGGGGAGATGATGGAATGTATGAAGAAAACACTCGGGTGGTTAAACTCAGCTGTTTTGGCGCCCGTTTAGAATTCAGGATCTGTAAAATTTGGGAGGTAAGGAATCATGGATAAGAAAATTAGGCGGGTTCTTTTGACCAAGGCGGAACAGGATTGTCACGACAGGGGAGTTCGCTATATCGCCACAAAACTTAGGGAAGCCGGATATGAAGTGATTTACAGCAATTTTCTGTATCCTGAAGAGGTTCTTAACACTGCCATTCAGGAGGATGTGGATGTGGTAGGTATTTCCAGTTCTACCCTGGGCCATATGCCGGTTTTGCGTTATGTAAAAAAGGGTCTCAAGAAGGAAGGCAGAGATGATATTTTGCTTATATTGGGCGGTATCATTCCCGACGATGATCTACAGCCTTTGAGAGACTTAGGTGTTGAAGGGGTCTTTGGCCCCGGCAGCACGGCAGAAGAGTTTATTCAATTTATTGACCGAAATGTCGTGTGAGTTTGTTGCCTTGGTGTATCTGAAAACTGAAAACGGCTAAAGAGTGAATGATACCATTCGGAGATGTCAGATAAATGCCCATATTAAAAGTTGACAGAGTGACCCTTAGTTTTGGTGGCGTGACCGTTTTGTCAAACGTAAGTTTCGATGTAGAGGAAAAATCGATCTGCAGTATCATTGGTCCAAACGGTGCGGGCAAAACCTCCATAGTAAATTCTATTAACGGCTTTTATCGTCCTGAAAATGGAAGGATAATATTCAGTGGTAATGATATAATTCGGAAACCTTCTCATAAGATTGCTGCTTTAGGTATTGGCAGAACCTTTCAGCAGATCGAGCTTTATACAGGACTAACTTCAGTTGAGAATATGCTTGCAGGGAGACATATGCTCTTCAACTCCGGGATGATTTCATGTGCGCTCTTTTATGGGAAGGCCCGCAGACAAGAAGTGGAACATCGGCGAGCTGTGGAGAAAATAATTGACCTCCTGGAAATAGAACCCATAAGAGACGAAGTTGTAGGAAACCTTTCTTATGGCCTGCGAAAACGTGTCGAACTGGGGAGAGCCCTGGCTATGGAGCCTTCCTTGCTTATACTGGATGAACCAATGGCCGGAATGAACGCTGAAGAGAAAGAAGATATGGTCAGGTTTATCCTTGACATCTACGACCTCAAAGGCACTTCAATCTTGCTGATTGAACATGACATGGGAGTGGTAATGGATATAAGCCATAAGGTAGTAGTTCTTGATTTCGGGGTGAAAATTGCCGATGGAGCCCCTGAAGAAGTATCTGTAAATCCGGCAGTTATAGAGGCGTATCTTGGCAGGAAAAAAGCATAACCGGACGACATAAGACATAAACTGAATTTGCTATCGCTATTTAAGGAGATTTGAAGGGAAATGAGTGCAGATACTTTACCAAAAATACTTATTGAGAACTATCAGGAATTTGGTGATCAAAGAATTGCCATGAGACGCAAGGCATTAGGATTGTGGCAGGAGTTTACATGGAAGGACAGCTACGAACACGTCAAATATTTTGCTTACGGTCTGTTGAGCCTCGGTGTCCAGCCCGACGACAAAGTTGCCATAATAGGTGAAAATGATCCCGAATGGTATTGGTCGGAATATGCGGCCCAATCGGTTCATGCCATACCTTTCGGTATATTCGTTGACGCTCACCATGAAGAACTAAAGTATTATGTGGAACACTCAGACTGTACAATTGTCGTAGCCCATGACCAGGAGCAGGTAGATAAAGTGCTGGATTTTGCAGATGAAGTTCCGAAGGTAAAGAAAATTATCTACTGGGATCCCAAAGGTCTGTGGGCATATGATGAGTCTCGAATTATGTACTTCTATGATGTCATAGAATTGGGGAAAAGTTATGAGAAAACCCATGGGGATCTCTTTGAGGAGATGGTGGAGAAGACCCAAACTGATGACACTGCTGTGTTTTGCTATACTTCGGGCACCACAGGGAAACCAAAAGCGGCCATGTTAAACCATTCAGGTCTTCTGGACACGGCTAAGAGCTGGTTTGCCGTTGACCCATGGTATCAAGAGGACGAATACCTTTCTTACCTGCCTCCGGCGTGGGCCGCGGAGCAGTTCCTGGGTATCACGGGTGGTTTAATTGCCAAAATCAAAGTAAATTTTCCGGAGAAATCGGAAACCCTTCAGGAAAACATGCGGGAGATTGGTCCCCAAATTGTTTTCTATAGTTCGCGCCTCTGGGAGAGTACAGCATCCACGGTTCAAGCCAAGATTTCTGATACCATCAAAATAAAGAAATTTGTCTATGACCTGTTCATGCCTGTGGGCTATAAATTGGCCGATATGCGATTCGCAGGAAAGAAACCCAACTTTTTATGGCGAGGCCTCTATCACTTAGGTGAATGGACACTTTTTAGGAAGGTTAGAGACCGGATTGGGATGAGAGATGTAAGGTATGGTTACTCCTCTGGCGCAGCCATCAGCCCCGACATGATACGGCTTTTTCACGCAATGGGAGTCAACTTGAAGTCACTCTATGGCCTAAGCGAAACAGGTATTAACGTTATTGGCTATGACCAGAGCTTCAGCCCTGATGTGACCGGCACCCCGATACCCAATTCCGAAGTAAAAACGACCGAAAATGGTGAAATTATCATCCGAAGTAAAAGTATGCTCTCAGGCTATTACAAAAGCCCTGGAGCTTATGATGAGAAGGTGAAATCAGGGTGGTTTTATACCGGGGACTTTGGGTACTTTGATGATAAGGGCCGACTGACTGTCATTGACCGGATCGAGGATATGAGGGAGTTAAAAAACGGAACAAAATTTTCACCGCAGTTTACGGAAATCCGACTGAGATTTTCGCCCTACATAAGGGATGTTTTGACAATCGGCGGCAAGGATAGAGGCTATGTCACGGCGATGATAAACATTGATTTTGATAATGTCGGACAATGGGCAGAGTCCCACCATATTGCTTATACGACATTCACAGATCTTTCTCAAAAAGCGGAGACATACGATCTTGTTATGCAGTATATTCAGAGAGTCAATAGTGTATTACCCGTTGGAGCAAGAATAAAGAAGTTCGTAAATTTGCACAAGGAATTCGACGCGGACGAAGCTGAATTGACAAGAAGCAGGAAAATAAGAAGATCTTTTGTCGAAGACAAGTATAAGGATCTTATTAATACCATATACAGCGACAAAACAAAGGTCGTTATTGATGCCCTCATTACTTACAGAGATGGCAGGACAGGAGTAGTGAAGACAGGTGTAACGATAAAGCAAGTGCCGGAAATCGAGAAACAATAATCCAACTTTAAGTAAGGAGTTATTTCAATGGTCTTTTTTTTGCAGTTGACAGTGACGGGGATTCTGACAGGGAGCATATATGCCTTGATAGCCTTGGGTATTGTTATCATTTACAAGGCAACTCGCGTTTTCAACTTCGCCCAGGGTGAAGTGCTGATTATCAGTGGGTTGGCAACCACTACCTTTATCAGTTTTTTTGGTATAGCTATAGGATTGATTTCAGGACTCATCGTCTCTTTTTTCTTGGGGCTTATAATTGAAAGGCTGACTCTTCGTCCCCTTATCGGCCAACCTATTCTGGCTACTATCATGATGACTCTGGGACTTTCCTGGGCACTCAGAGGAGTCGGGTCCATAGGCTGGCAATCGACGATACGTCAGTTTCCCGAAATTGTATCTCATTCCCAGATTATGATCGGTGAAGTGGGAATTAGCCGGATTCACTTAATAGCTTTTTTAGTATCTATGACGGTATTTGTACTGTTTGCCATTTTCTTCAAGAAGACGAAGCTCGGATTGGGAATGAGGGCCACCGCTGAAAATCATCAATTTGCTCAAAGCACAGGAATCAATGTAAAAGGGGTGTTTGCCATGACCTGGGCGATTTCCTGTTTTGTCGCCTGTATAGCAGCCATTTTGCTTGGTTGTATAGGAGGCGGAATCAGTCCGACTGTTTCGATGATCGGACTTAAGGCCTTTCCTGCGGTTATAGTCGGGGGGCTCGAATCTGCGCCTGGTGCGGTAATCGGGGGACTCGCAATCGGATTGTTAGAAAGCTGGGCCGGTGGTTTGATTCATCCTTCTCTAATGGAAGTAACTCCCTATTTTGTTCTTCTCCTTGTCCTGTTTATTAGGCCATACGGCCTTTTTGGATTAGTTCGAATTGAAAGGGTATAATAATGAAACTTTTCGGAACTTTTGATGTTCGATATACGCAGTGCACGGCCATTTTTCGGACATTGACACACAAAATCACATTTGTGGTTTTTCTGCTGGTTCTTTGCTTTCTTCCTCTGATCGCCGGGGAGCAATTGCTTTCTCTTCTAACTCATATTGCCATCACTTCAATAACCGTGCTAGGTCTTATGATTTTGGTCGGATATGCGGGCCAGATATCTTTAGGACAATCGGCCTTTATGGCAGTTGGAGCTTATGCATCAGGTCTTTTGATCACACTTTGCGGATTTCCATTCCTGTTGGCTTTGCCCTGTGCCGGTCTGGCTGGCGGACTCGCCGGGCTGATTTTCGGTATTCCTTCCCTTCGGTTAAAAGGCTTCTATCTGGCAATGGCGACACTGGCCGCTTCTTTCATTATTCCATGGCTTATTGTATGGGTAAGGCCTGACATAACCGGTGGGGTATATCCCGGCCTAACAGTCCCTCCTCCTGTGATATTCGGTTTCACCTTCAACACTGAAACCAGCATGTTCTATCTGGTCATTACGATCACATTAATAATGATTTATCTCGCAAAGAACATTACTCGCACCCGGATAGGAAGGGCCTTTGTGGCAATTCGCGATAATGATCTTGCTGCTGAGGTTTTGGGCATAAATATTTTCAAATACAAGCTTATGGCTTTTTTTATCTGCTCTGTTTATGCCGGTATTTCCGGCGCACTTTGGGGCCACTGGCAGCGGGCACTTAATCCGGAGCATTTTACGCTGATGGATTCAGTGTGGTATTTAGGGATGGTCGTGGTCGGAGGTCTGGGTAGTATCATGGGTGCGGTGTTTGGAGCGGCTTTTATTAGGATTCTGGAGTATTTCGTAACAGCCGTTGCGCCCATTCTCGAAGGCTGGTTGCCTGAGGGTCTGGCCGGAGGCTATGCAATATATATTTTTGTTGGATTGGGGGCGCTTACCTTTGGAATGAGCATGATACTTTTTCTTATTTTCCAACCCAGGGGAATAAATCATGCGTGGAGAGTGTTTCTCGCTTCCCTGCGCCTCCATCCGTTTTCTGACTAACCTTAAATTAGAAAGGAGGTATAGCGTACATTTGACTGGGTCTTTAGGGCCAGATTTTTCTCAAGAACTGGCCGACTTTTTTGTTTAACCTTTTTGGTATTAAAAGGAGGTTTAAAATGGGTAAGAAAAGTAAAGCTTTGGCAACAAAATCCAGAAACTTTGTTTTATTCTTGGCAGTGGCGGTTATGATTATACTCTCCGCGTCCTATGAAACGGCACAGGCTGCGAAAGACAAGGTCATAACCATCTACGCCGCGGGAGACTATTCCGGTCCTTATGGAGGCATAACCACCCCTGGCATGGCAGCTCATCGTGATGTCATGAAATACTGGAAAAAAAACAACCTGATCCCCGGTGCCAAGTACAAGCTAAAATGGGCGGATAGCGGTGGAATACTATCCCGGGCAACCTCAATATTTCGTCGCTTCAAAAGTTCAAAACCAAAACCTCTATTAATTGTTGTCGCCCAGACTGGTGAAGCTGAGGCGTTAAGGCATCTCTTTGAAGAATCAAAGATAATCCTTTTCACCTGGGGTGCGAGTGCCAAAGTCTGCTACCCGGTAGGTAAATATATTTTTGGCAACATGGCTTCATATCCTGACCAGTTTGGCTTTTTCATGGATTATGTCTCTAAAAACTGGGACTATGCCAAGATGGGAAGGAATCCAAAGGTCGGTATTTTGACCTGGGATAATGGTTTTGGCCGAGGTTTCGAGAGTGATGCTACGATGGCCTACGCTGCAAAGAAAAAAGTTGATATTATCAAACCTTTCCAGTTTGCTTCTACGGCTCCTATAGATGTAAGCACCCAGCTCCTGGTCCTGAATAAGGCCGGGGCCGACTGGGTTTTCTCCAGTTGGTTAGCTCCCCAGGTAGCGACCACATGCAAAGATCTGGCCCGTCTGGGGCTTAATAAAAAAATAAAATACGCCGGCTCCTGCCCAACTGGTGATGTATTTCTCAAGCGTCTGGCCGGTAAAAATGCTGAGGGTTTTATCAGTCTCCACTCTTTCGCCACCTTTGACGAGAATCCAAATGCCCTTTGGAGGAAACTGTTCAAAGAAAACAACCGTAAGCCGGAAGACATGGCCTATGGCTACCCACAAATGGTCACCGGGACCATGACTATACTTGAAGCTTACAGGCGGGCGATTAAGAAGGTAGGCTGGGAGGGCCTAAATTCCGATGCCCTTTCAGAGGCCCTTGAGAGTCTGAAGGACTTTGACGCATGGACATCCCCGGTAACTTATTCGCCTACCAGACACAGTCATAACAAGCTGAGAATGGTGCAATGGCAAAATGGCAAACTGGTGCCCATTACCGACTGGACAGAAGCCCCAGATATGAACCCAAAATAATAGCCATTGCTTTCAAGGGCTTTTTTGGGTCTTTTGTTTGTGCTTGTTCTTTGCTCTAAAAGGGGTTTGATAAATGTTAGATATTCAGAACATTGAGGTTCGTTACACTGGGGTAATTCTGGTCCTCAAAGGAGTAAGCCTGAAGGTCCCTGATGAAAAGATAGTAACCCTCCTTGGCGCCAATGGTGCAGGAAAAAGCACTACGCTCAAGGCAGTTTCAGGTCTACTGTCCACTGAGTTAGGGAGGGTAACTGACGGCACTATCTATTTTGAGGGTGAGCCCATAGAAAACGGGGACCCTCAAGACATAGTAAAGAAGGGGATTATCCAGGTCATAGAGGGCCGTGCCATTTTTGAGCATCTTACGGCTGAGGAAAATTTGATGACAGGCGCTTATCTTCGGCACGATGGACAGGCCGTCAAAAGGGACTTGGCAAAAGTCTATGCCTTTTTTCCCAAACTGAAAACGCTCAGGAACAAAACCAGTGGATATCTTTCTGGTGGAGAGCAGCAGATGCTGGTAATTGGAAGGGCCCTCATGTCAGAGCCCAAAATTATGCTCATTGATGAAGCATCGATGGGACTTGCTCCTCTTCTGGTAGATGAGATCTTTAGAATCATAAAGGCTGTATATGATGAGGAAAAAACGTCCATTTTATTAGTGGAGCAGAATGCCGTCGCTGCCCTTGATATTGCTCACTATGGCTATATCATGGAAAACGGCAGAATTGTTCTTGATGGCCCAAGTGAGACGCTTAAAGACAATGAAGACATAAAGGAATTTTATTTGGGGCTAAGTGAGGTGGGAAGTAAAAAAAGCTATAAAGACATAAAGCATTATAAGAGACGAAAAAGATGGTTGGGCTAGGAAAATATTCTCAAAAAAAATAAAGATAAGGAGGGGCAAAATGCGTAAAGTTATTTTAAATATTTTTCTTATATGGGGCATTATTGGCATATTTCTGGGAGTAGGTTGTCAGACAATGGGAACCGGTGTAGCTAAAGCAGCTAAACCAGAAAAGCTCTTGCCAGTCAATGTGGAGCTGCTTGAAATCCAGAATATTTATGTAGGGAAAGAGGCTTCTAAAGAGCCTATCATTGTCGACATGCTATTTGGAATATCCAACCCGAATCCCATCCTTGTTAATGTAGATGCTCTGGAATGGACCGTTAGTGTGGAGAAGACAAGGTTAGGGGCCATGGCAGTGCAAGAAGGCATATATATCCCTGCCAAGGGTGAGGCTCAAGTAAGGAAGACGTATTTTCTTAACGCAAAAATGGGGCCGGTAAATCTTCTTCTCGGTGGTGCTGTGATCAATTTGAAAGAGGGAGCCAGTGTCTTCGGGGGTATCTGTAAGGCAATACAGGAAGAGAGGGCTTTGTGGAATTTAATAGGAGCAGCCTATGTAGACAGTGAAATAGGATCATTATCTGTACCTTTTACCGCTGAATGGAAACAGAGCCCAGCGCCTAAATGATTGCCATTTGAATCGGTACAGAGCATATCCATGCGAAATCGTCCTACCCTATCGTTCCAATGTGGGGTGGGACGATCCCCTCTTCTCATCTTAAGAGATATTTCCTATTTTCTTTTAATGGCTTGTCATCAAAAAACGTGTGGAAAAAACAGCATTTGAGTGTGACATGATCAGTAAATAGATGAGATCTTTGAAAAATGTTCAATTTTTCTCAAGATCAAGCCTCCGGTCCGTAGGGCCTACGCCACGGAGGGGAAGACGCTTCACCTGAGGCGGTTAACCACAGAAATACATTGACTGTTTCGCCGATTAAAATTTGAACCTGGCGCAAAGATTGGCCAAAATTAGGCGTTTTGCAAAAGTCTCTAACTCGTAAGTCTAAAATACTACCATTTCTTCACTTGTTTTAAGAAGAGAAGGGGTAAATGAATTTCTTAAGGAAAGGGGGGATGCATGTTTGATCCCAAAACATTGGAAGATGATGGGGAGTTGAAAGATACTTGGGCAGTGCAGTTTGATAAAGTTAAAGAAAAGTTCATCAAAGGAGACGAGTACCAGCCTGAAACTTTTTCAAGTATTCCCATAAAGCCATTATATACCCCAGCAGACATGGATGATATTCCATATTCTGAGATTGGCGTTCCGGGTCAGTTTCCCTTCACCAGAGGTAATTACCCCATGGGCTATCAGTTTATGGTCTGGGCAAATCAACCGGTGATAGGCTGCGGTACCCCAGAGGAAACCCGTGCCCGTATGGACTACCTCCGTGAACAGGGCATGACCGGCTATTTCGGGCATGCACACTATAACCTTGTTTATGACATGGCTACGGATGGTGGCTTTGATCCCAGTGACAGGGCGGCCCAGGGACGAGTAGGCCAGTGCGGCATGAGCGTCTATTCCGTGCAATCTATGGAAATTCTGTTTAAGGATTTGCCCTTAGATCTGATGAACGTTGTGCATATCGAAACGAATATGAGCCTTCCCATTCTCGCTGTTTATCTCGCCTATGCAAAATCCAGGGGTTACACCCCTGATCAATTGCGTGGAAATTCTATGAACTGGTACCACACCCTTGATGTGGTCTCTGGCTTGGCAACATTTCCTCCAGAGATGTGTGATAAACTGGCTGCTGAGTTGATCTGGTACTGCACCAAGAATATGCCAAGGTGGAACACAACAAATCTATTCGGTTACGGTATTGAAGAGGCAGGGGCCAACGCCTATGAGGAGGTGGCAGTCATTGTTGCCGCAGGCATGTCCATAACAAGACGCTGTATTGATCTGGGCTTAGACCCCGATGACTTCCTGCCGCGTTTTGGATTTCAAATTGCACAAGGAAATGATTTTTTTGAAGAGATCGCAAAGATACGTGCTCTCCGTAAGATCTGGGCGAAAACAAATCGAAATATTTTCAGGGCAAAAAAACCGCAAAGTATGCAAGTCCGAATCCATACCCACACCTCGGGTGCGATGCTGACCGCACAGCAGCCCTTAGTGAATCTTATCCGAACCTCGATTCAGGGTCTGGGCGCAGCTCTGTCCGGCGTACAGGCCATGGAAATACCCGGCTATGATGAAGCGCTTGCTATTCCTTCTGAAGATGCGGCACGCCTGGCCCTGCGCATCCAGCAGGTTGTTGCAGAGGAAACAAATGTAGACAAAGTGACTGATCCTTTGGGTGGGTCCTATTATGTTGAATCCCTCACAGCAGAAGTTGAAGAAAGGGCTATGGCTCTTATTGAGAAGATAGAGGAAAAGGGAGGTTTTGTTAAGGCATGGGAGTCCGGTTATATTCGTTCCGTCATTGAGGTCTCTGCCCGAAAATGGAAAGAAAAAGTGAACTCAGGGAAGCAAACTGTCATAGGTGTAAACAAGTACCAGATGGATGAAGAACAGAAGATTCCTCTTTATCAAATCAATCCGGAGACAGAACGAATACAAAAGGAGCGGGATATTGTTTACAAGAAAGAGCGCGATCCTAAGAGTCATGAGATGGCTATGAAGGCGCTGGAAGAAACTCTATCGCGTTTCAAAGATGGTGATAACGATCACAGTCTTATTCCAAGTATGATAGAGGCCGCTAGATGTGGGGCCACCAATGGAGATATGGCAACCTTGATGAAGAAAAGGCTGGGGTGGGTGAATTCGGCAGTCCTTGTCCCATGCTAATCTGATGATTTCCCAAAAACCCTTAATAGGATGTGCTTTTCTGATTAATTACTGGTAAACCCTCAGCTATGCCGTGGAACTTCCAAAGTTTGACAATTCCGGAATATTCTGGAGATAAGCAATCTCATCTACCGTTCAAGGTAGTAAGGCCAAATACCCAATAAAGTAGAGTCATGGCCTCTTGCCCTGATAGTTTACTTAAGGGGTAGTCCTGAACAGGCAACCATGTTATTCCGAGAGCAGTGAAAAAGGGGTTAAATATGGAATACAAAAATTTGATTCTGGATGAGAAAGAGGGAATCCTGACCATTAAATTGAATAGGACAAAGCAACTCAATGCCTTATCCCATAATGCCCTTCTGGATTTGAGTCATGTCTTTGATCAGGTCTGCAGGAAGAAGGAGATAAAAGTAGTTATTCTAACTGGGGCAGGCCGTGCATTCTGTGCTGGTGGGGATATGACTCTTTTGGATGCTCTGGGAGAGACGAACATCCAGGAGTGTCAGGCGAATATTCGGAACTATGTAAAGACATCTCGCCTAATCCAAACTCTGTTTAAACCTGTTATAGCTGCTATAAATGGATATGCATTAGGTGCGGGCTTGAACCTGGCAATATGTTGTGATTTGAGGATCGCTTCTGAAGACGCCATTTTTGGCGAGGAATTTATAAATATGGCCATGATTCCGGATCTCGGGGGCGCATTTTTGATGCCTCAGTTAATTGGAATTGCCCGAGCCAAGGAACTGACTTTTACAGGGAAAAGGATAAATGCAGAGGAAGCCGAACGGATAGGATTAATAAATTCTATCGTCCCGGCAGAAGATCTTATGAAGGAAACATACAAGATCGCCCGAAGGATTGCGTCTCTATCACAATTTGCCCTTGAGTTATCAAAGAAGGCGTTTCTGTGGGCCAGTAGCGGAGATCTGAATCACACACTTGATTTTGAACCTGAGCTCCAATGTCTTGCTCTTAAATCCTACGATCACAAAGAAGCTGTTCAGGCCTTCCTACAAAAAAGAAAGCCGGTTTTCAGAGGAGAATAATTCTTAATAAGGGAGATCGAAAGATGGAATTCAATCTGTCAGCAGAAAGCAAACTAATGATTAAGGCAGCACGGGATTTTGCCGAGCAAACCATTGAGCCCATCGCCGCCAAAATAGACGGGGATGATGCCATACCGGATGATCTCTTACCAAAATTCGCCAAGGCAAAAATGTTAGGCATGATGATCCCAAAAGAATATGGTGGCACGGGATCAACGGCCCTTAACATGATCCTGATTACAGAAGAGTTGGCAAAAACAGCCTCCGCCGTTTATTGGTCAATGGCCTTGAATAATAGTGTGGCAGAGACCATCTGTCACTGGGGTTCAGACGATCAAAAAGAGCTGTTTATCCCCCCACTTTGTGACGGATCAAATTATGCAGCTATGGCCTTCACAGAACCAGCAACCGGATCAGATCCAGCAGCCATTACCTCAACAGCTCATTCGGATGATGACTATTATGTTTTGAATGGAACCAAGAGGTTCATCACAAATGGTCAAAGGAAAGGCTACGGCATTTTTTATGCCAAGGATGAGACAGAAAAAGTTACTGCTTTTGTTGTTGACAAGAGCTCTGATGGATACACATGCTCCAAGCCATGGGCTCTAATGGGGCTTGGTGGTCAAGGCCTGGTAGATGTTTTTCTAAAAAACGTCAGGGTACCCAAAGCCAATATACTGGGTGAGAAAGGAAAAGGTTTCAATGTCCTGCTCCGATGGATTGCTGGCGAGAGGGTGCAACAGATGGCTTTTATGCTCGGCATGGGCCAAGCCTGCCTGGAGGAGTCTTTAAAATATGCAAAAGAGAGAATTGTCAAAGGTAGACCGATGACGCATATGCAGGGATTTCAATGGATGCTTTCTGAGATGCATGCCAGTATCGAGGCCTGCAGGTGGTGGACTTATCGCGTTGCTTCAAAACAGGATGAAGGAGACGAAATTCAGGTGGATTCAGCAGCGCTGAAGCTTTTTATTGTCCCTACTATTCAGGAAGTCGCACGAAAGGCCTTGCAGATACATGGATCCTATGGGTATTGTAAAAATTACAAGATAGAAAGGTTATATAGAACAATAGCCCATGCAGGGGTCACCGGATCAAGTACCGAGATTCAAAAAACCCTAGTGGGTTCCTATTTGGCGCGTCCTTAGGTTGATTTGTGAAGTGGATATTGTGATTTGTATAAAAGAAGTGCCTGAAACAACAGAAGTCCCTTGGGATCCAGAAAAAGGGATACTCATTCGCGAAGGGATTCCCGGTATTCTGAATCCTAATGACAAGAATGCAATTGAAGCTGCACTACAATTAACAGAAAAATATGGCGGCGTGGTGACCGCCATTTCAATGGGCCCTGCGCAAACTGACGACGCCCTCCGAGAGGCCTTGAGCTTGGGCGTAGATAACGCTGTATTACTAACTGGCAGGCATCTTGCCGGTGCTGATACATTAGCCACATCATATACCCTTTATCTTGCTGTGAAAAAGATTGGCAGGTTTGATATCGTCCTATGCGGGAAAGAGTCAGCAGATGGAGTGACCGCCCAGGTGGGTCCTCAATTGGCTGAGTTTCTCGACATTCCACAGCTGACTTATGCCACAAACATCGAGATAGTCAAAGGAAATTTCGTCCGGATAAAGCAAAAACTTGAAGACGGCTTTAGAGAATTGGAATCTCCCCTGCCAGCTTTAATAACAGTCGAGCGGGAAATTAACAATCCTAGAATTCCGCCTATGGACCACATAATGGAAGCCTACCGTGATAAACAGGTGATGGTGTGGACAGCAGATGACCTGGGAGGCCAAATGGAGCGCTTTGGTCTAAAGGGCTCTCCAACACAATGCCTAAAGGTCTATACTCAAAGGATAAAAAAGGGTAAAATGCAGATACTGGAAGGGGACGGGTCTATGGTTGCCAAGGAGTTAGTTCAAATATTGAGAAAGCGGAATCTTACTTAAGGCTGATTCAGGCATGCCATCAAACAATAGTAAATCAAATAAAAATAGAGAGTTATGGGTATTTATCGAACAAAAAAATGGCACTCCAATTCGAGTTTCTCTTGAATTATTGGGTAAGGGTTGCATCTTGGCGGATAAACTTGGTGCGGATGTTGCGGCTTTTTTTGTTGGACAAAAAATCACAAACCAGGCACAGAAATTGATTTACTATGGAGCTGACAAGGTTATTATAGCCGATGATCTCGTAGCTAGCGATTACAGAACCGAGGTCTACACAGATATTATTGTTACCCAAGCGTTAAAGAGAAAGCCAGAAATCCTCTTATTTGGAGCTACTTGTATAGGAAGAGATTTAGCTCCAAGAGTGGCAGGCAGACTAAGCACTGGATGTACGGCAGACTGTACCCAATTGGATATTGATCAAGAAAAGGGTCTTATTGTAGCTAGCAAACCTTTCTTGGGCAGAAATGTTATGGCAGACATTATCTGCCCTCATCATAGGCCACAGGTCGTAACGGTTCGGCCAGGGGTAATGGAATTACCGGCTCAAGATAAGAGCAGAAGAGGCAACCTGGTTTATGCGAATGTAGATTTTAAAGAAGAGGATATCAAGGTCAAGATACTTGATACTATTAAATCAGAGACTGTTGGTGTAAATCTTGAGAATGCAGAAAAAATTGTAGCTGGAGGTATGGGCCTCGGTGACGCTGCTGGATTTGAATTATTAAAAGAACTGGCTGATCTACTGGGAGCTGAGATGGGGGCTACAAGTCCACCTGTTGATGCAGGCTGGATTTCACACGAGCGTCAAATTGGCCAAACCGGGAAAGTAATTAGGCCACGTCTTTACATAGCTTGTGGGATTTCAGGGGCTATTCAGCACTATGTAGGAATGATAAATTCGGAGCTTATTGTAGCGATCAATAAAAACCCAAAGGCCGAAATTTTCGATTTTGCCGATTATGGGATTGTTGACGATCTATACGAAATTGTCCCGGAAATTATCGATGAACTTAAAAAATTAAAAAGAGCTCCATCCCATTGATCTAACGGTCCGTTTGAACAAGGTATTCCTACGATTTTGAACTTGAAGGGTTAGAGGATACGATTTTGTCATGTAAGCAGTTCTCGAGAATATTTTAAGCTCAAAAAATAGGTCACCGTGAAGTTATACTGAGTGCATGGCTGAGAAGAGTATTGCAACATTCAGACTGTCGCCCCCAAAACTTTTAGGGAACGCGTTTTGTATATTCAAATACTCCTTACAAATTAAAGATTGCGGGGCGCCCAAATTCTCCAGGAAGATTCTGTGATTGAAATGGAGATAATAGATCACCCAAAATACGTGAAGGAGATAATAGAATGGCCACAAATTCAAAAAATTTGCTGAAGGATAAAGCCATCCTGATTGTGGACGATGAGCCTGATATACTGGAAACCGTAAAAGAGCAATTGGATATGTGTTTGGTCCACACTGCGGCAAATTATGACACTGCGCTTCAACACCTCCTCAGCTACACCTATGATATTGTCATACTTGACATTATGGGAGTAAAAGGTTTTGAACTTCTGAAAAAATCCGTGTCGAGAGGATTTCCAACAGTCATGTTTACCGCTCATGCACTTACACCGGAATCACTGAAGAAATCCATAAAGCTAGGAGCCGTTAGTTTCCTTCCAAAGGACAAGGCTTCGGAGCTGAAGAACTTTCTTGAACAAGTAGTCCTCGGAGGTGGAAAGCCAATTTGGAAAAAGGTTTTTGACCGATTTGAATCCTATTTTGAAAAACGCTTTGGTCCAGACTGGAAAGAAAGGGACAACTTTCTCAAGGAGTTTGAAGAAACTCTGAAGAAACGCGAGGAATAAATATTGTTCTGGGAGTGAAATAATAGATTTTAGTCTAACCAAAGAACAACAGGATATCATTCAGGCAGCGAGGGAGTTTGCCCAAGGGGAGTTCCCGGATGTGGCATATGAATTTGACCGCGATGAAACCTTTGACCAGGATCTCTGGAGAAAAGCATGCGAGCTGGGTTTCGTCGGAGTTTACATAGATAAAAAATATGGAGGTGCTGGGTATGGTTTTTTGGAGCACTGCCTGATTACGGAGAAATTTTGGTCGGTTGATCCAGGGATTGAAACGGCTATCTCTCCACAACCTTTGGTGCCGAATTAATAGACCTCTTCGGCAGTTAAGATCAAAAAAAGCTTATCCTCCAAAAGGAAAATGAAAGGCATTTTCATGATAGTCAATTGTAATCCTGATAAGCTTTATGATACGAACTATTTTCTTGGGGCTCTCTGTTCTGAGTTTCTTAAACAATTTGGTGAAAAGGCCGAGAACATCATTTCTCTATTTTCTTACCGGCGGGGATTAGCTCTCGGAAAGGCGATGTCAGCAAAATTGGAAGATAAATCCTTTGAAACCGCCATAAAGGCCTTTGTTGCGGCATCAGAAAAAAGTACGGCGCCGGCCGAACTAATTTCTTTTGAGAAGAACAGGGCTGTAATGAAAGGGATGGTTTGCCCTTTGGGACTAAACGGTAATGGTCGTGAAATTTGTGAAGCAATGATGAATATGGACCGGGGCATTCTCGAAAAGATGTCTGGAAAGAGGATTAAATATACTGTCAATAAAACAGTGGCTGCCGGAGATGACCATTGCGAGGTCGTTTTCTACGTCGACTGAATAAGATTGTGGTGCAAATTCGAAGCAAAGAAAAGATTTATTGTGCCAATTCTGTGTCTCATTTCATGTAAACATAATCAGGATATTTTAGATATAAGTGGAAGTAATTTGAAATTTCTGAGGAATGAACTCCCCTAGAAAAGAAGAAAAGGATGAATTTTGATCTGACCGAAGAACATAAGATGATACCTAATATGTCAAGGGATTTTGCTGATAAGGTTATTGCTCCCCTATCTGAGGAAAAGGAACGTACAGGGAAATATCCCTATGATATTATAGCTCAAATGGCAAAATTGGGAATGATGGGGATTCGTTTTCCGGAAGAATATGGCGGCAGCAAATACAGGACGCGGCTAAAAAGCTTTTTATGCTCAAGGGCTTTAATTCGACTACCATGGATGACATCGCCCAGGAGGCGGAATTGAGTCCTGCCACCATTTATCAGTGAGAAAGCTTAACCCCAAAAAAGATTTTCTTAAAACCACCCTTGACAGAGCCTTTGATATTTTTGTCGAGGTATAAAATAGTATCTAAGAAAAATTAAAATCCCCTTATTTCAAAGGCATTTTTCGTACGATAGCCAGTTGGAACAAATGCCAGTAGAAAAGAGGTGCGTTGGACAACTCTTTCTTGGAAAATATCATGTTAAGTATCACAAGTCTGGAATCTGTGTTTAGTCGTGTAACAAAAAACATGACATAGGTCAAATGCCATGATCGTTACTATGTTCATTAACATATGTAAAAAG
>JAUWMY010000107.1 GCA_030612945.1 Desulfobacteraceae bacterium | reverse complement strand
ATTCTTGATATAAAGCAATATTTATATATACGACAAAGAAGGTCTGAGGGCTTCCAGACCGTTCATCATGATGAACGGTCTGGAAATACAGCCCACTTTTAAACCGCTCTAAAAACCTCATCGAGGTTCAGAAACCAGTTTTTCCAACATCCCATTACTCCGCAGGTCTAAATCCGTGGGTGTTTTGAAAGATGAACGTCGAACATCGAACATTGAACGTCCAATCACGCCAAGGCGTGAAATAAAAAAACAAACATCCAATACCGAATATTCAACCACGCCAAGGCGTGGTTCGATGTTCATTTTTTTCAGTCCGTCCTTGGCAAAAACATCTTAGCGCTTATACCTCAATAACGTCGTCTATTTTCTCCCAAATTTCGTCCCGTCCTTGCCTGGTTTTCGCGGAAAAGACAGTGGGGCTGACAAAGGTAATTTCCCTGATATGATTATTTATCATGGAAGACCGCGTTCGGGCCTGCTGGCGTGACAATTTATCGGCCTTGGTAAGCACAGGGATGGCGTGTATTCCATAGTGATTTAGCCATCTAAACAACTGCATGTCTCCCGCGGTCGGGTCCCTTCTTATATCAAGTATTACTATAACCGCTTTTAGATTTGATCGTTCGCTTAGATAGGTCTCCACCATGTGCTGCCAGGATTTTTTTACATTGATGGGAACCTTGGCATATCCGTACCCCGGTAAATCAACCAGGTACAGTCGGTTGCCTATAGTAAAGAAATTTATTGACTGGGTTCTCCCTGGCCTGGAGCTTGTCCTTGCGAGATTTTTTCGGTTGACAAGGACATTCATGAGGGAGGATTTGCCTACATTGGACCTGCCGGCAAAGGCAATCTCCGGCCTGTCTGGCGGCGGATACTGGTTTGCTTGAAAGGCGCTAATGAGAAATACTACATCCATTTACTGTAACAACTCACTATAAAAAAATATTCGACAGGATAACAGGATAGACACGATACTAATCCGGTAAATCAATATTGTTACACGCGGTCATAAGTAGTTGTGCATAATTCTACTCTCAATAAATTTGTCGTAAAATGACAAACCCCATATATTACTGCGTTCAATCACCAAAAAAAATACAAAACTCTGGAATGCTCAGGTAATTAAGACCGTATGTATAAAATATCCTCATAGTTCATATGGATAGAACACACTGACTCTGAATTAGCCCAAGTGTTGGGTTTTCAAGATGCAATAAAGGATCAACTGGATGAAACAAACTATCATGTTTATCCTGTTTATCCTGTCAAAAAAATATTTGAACTATTACTGTTTACCTTCTATTCAAGAAGCCTTCAATCCTTTTCAATCCTTCTTTAATATTCTCCAGGGAATTGGCATAAGATAGCCTTAGATAGCCCTCTGCGTTTCCTCCGAAATCGATTCCCGGAGTCACTCCTACACCTGTTTTTTCAAGAATTTCAAAGGCCAGTTCATAGGAACTGTCGGTGAGGTGCCTGGCGTTGACTAAAATGTAAAATGCCCCTGAAGGTTCCACGGTAAGGCCAAATCCCAGTTCCCTGACTCTCCTGATCATGTACCTGCGTCGTTCATCGTATGTGGTTTTCATTCGTTCCACGTCGTCTTGGGCTTTGGTGAGGGCAGCCAGGCCTGCCCATTGAGAAATGCTTCCCGCGGATATGAAAAAGTTCTGTTGTATCTTTTGCAGGGGACGGACAAATTCAGGGGGTGCTATAACATAACCCAGACGCCATCCGGTCATGGCGTAAAGCTTGGAAAACCCGTTTAGCACGAATGCGTTATCGGTAAACTCCAGGATCGAATGTTCTTTGTCTCCGTAAACCAGTCCATGGTAGATTTCATCCGATATGATTGGGAGACCTAAGCCAGAGATTTTTACCATTCGCTCGCTTGAGAGAAGATTCCCAGTGGGATTTGAAGGAGAGTTTATGAGGATGGCCCTGGTCCCTGGGCCCATCTCTTTCTTGATCTCTTCCGGTCTCAACTGAAAACCGTCTTCTTCGTGCACATTGACAAAGGCAGGTTTTGCTCCCATGAAGTTTGCAAAGTTGGGGTAACAGGGGTAGTGGGGATCAGACATAATTATTTTATCCCCGACTTCTAAAAGGGCCGAAAAGACCATGAAGAGGGCCGGAGACGTGCCGGAGGTGACTATGATCTGCCCCGGATCAACATGAACCCCATATTTTTCACGGTAATGTTCACAGATGGCCTCTCTGAGTTCAAGGATTCCGAGACTATGAGTGTAATGGGTTTCCCCTTTTTTCATGGCCTCCTGAGCCGCTTCACAGATGCACCGGGGGGTCGGAAAATCAGGTTCACCCACCTCCAGGTGAATGATGTTACGCCCCTGTTTTTCAAGTTCATGGGCCTTTTCAAGTACCTCCATGACTATGAATGGAGGGATTTCCCGGGCTCTTTTACTAACCTCTTTTATTGCCATGGTCCAATCAAATAACTTTATTCAGGGGATATTCTATGATGCCTTCAGCGCCAGCTTGTCTCAGCCGGGGGATCAAATCCCTTACGGTTTTCACATCGACGATCGTTTCCACGGAGACCCAGTTCGAGTTGTAAAGGCCTGCCACAGTCGGGGCGTTCAGACTCGGCAGGATGTTGATCACAGCTTCGATTTTTTTCTCCGATACGTTCATTTTCAATCCCACCAGATTCTCTGCCCTGAGGGCGCCTTTGAGCAACAAAGCGATCTGCTCGATTTTTTTCTTTTTCCAGGGGTCCTTATAAGACTCCCTGTTGGCGATCAATTGAGTGTTTGATTCCATGAATTCATGGATGATTTTCAGGCCGTGTGCCCTGATAGTGCTTTCGGTTTCTGTCACTTCCACAATGGCATCAACCAGACCAGAAACGACTTTTGCTTCGGTGGCGCCCCATGAAAACTCTATTTTAACATCGATATTTCTCTCTTTGAAATACCTCCTGGTATAATTTACCAGTTCTGTAGCAATCTTTTTGCCCTGCAGATCCTCGAGGCGCTTTAAGTTTGAGTCAGAAGGCACAGCCAGGACCCAACGGGCTGGGTTTTGGCTTCTTTTGGAATAGATCAGGTTATCCACCACCGCTACATCCGATTCATTCTCTTCTATCCAGTCCTTGCCGGTAAGACCTGCGTCTATGGTCCCGTTCTCCACGTATCGGGACATCTCCTGGGCACGACAGATGTTACATTCTATTGTGTCATCGTTAATGTCCGGGAAATAGCTGCGGCCGTTTATGTTTATTTTCCATCCTGATTTTTCAAAGAGATTGATAGTAGCTTGTTGAAGGCTTCCTTTGGGAATTCCGAATTTAAGTTTTTTCATTTTTTATACACCTTATCTGGATCGAATATTTTTACATCCACTACTGACACATTTCCGTCATGGTCCACTTTCTTATGAAAGCAGGATTCATACCCTAAGTGGCAGGCCGCGCCACCTATTTGCTCCACCTTGAAGAGCACGGTGTCGTCGTCACAATCCGCATAGATTTCCTTTACCTTCTGGATATGTCCCGAGGTCCCGCCTTTATGCCATAGCTCCTGACGTGATCGACTCCAGTAGTGAACCTCTCCTGTCTCAAGGGTTTTTTCCCAGGAAGCCTGGTTAATATAGGCTAACATCAACACCCTGCCTGATCTGAAGTCCTGGACAATGGCAGGCAAGAGGCCGTTTCCTTTTGAGAAATCTAAGTTAATCATGTTTCATAAACCTTCCCAAGGTGAATTGGAGCATCGCGGATTAGTGTGAAAACCTTTGCTCACATCATGTAGGGTGGCATTTTATATGCCACCGCAACCCCGGTCGGGTATAAAACCCGACCCTACAATGCTTTTATGCTATGTTCCCGGCCTGGTTTTCACCCTAATCCGCAATGGACTGGTGAATTTAAAGATGTGAAGATAGCATATTGGGATTTGAGTGCAAGTAAAATCTAGGCAACTTCTCAATTAGTTCGGGCGCTCACAATCGGATTAATGCTTTGATCGAATTACAATAGCTGTATAGACTTTCCGCTTCCAGCCCGTAGGGCTTACAGGCCGGAGGGGAGTTTAGGCGTGAGCCTTTTATAAAATCCTTACGGCCCGCCCTCCCCGTCCCGAGACCGGGACGGGATCGTGAGGCGCGGTATCCCGGGACGCAGCTATTATCGATGCAATATTTACAAAGCTGATGTTATAGAACATATGCATTGCGAATCAGTTCTGGGCCAGGGATAAACTCCACCCGAACTTGTTGAGTTACGAATATGTACCACTCAACTGGCCGCATGCTGCCAGGATATCTCTTCCCTTGCTTTTTCTTATGATTGCGGTGAAATGATTTTTAATAAGAATCTCTTGAAATTGGAGTATTCGCTCCATGGGAGGAGGGGACATTTGGGACTCAGGGTAGGGATTTAGAGGGATCAAGTTGATCTTTGCCCTCAGCCCTGACAAAAGGCTGCAAAGGTTTAAGGCATCTTCATCTCTATCGTTTATACCTTCAATAAGAATATACTCAAATGTAATCATCCGTCTGTTTGGAAGAGGAAAATCCCTGCAAGCTGAAATCAGGCTGTTCAACGGGTATTTTTTGTTTATGGGCATGAGAAAATTACGGGTTTTGTCATCTCCGGCGTTTAGCGATATGGCCAGGTTGACTGTGATATCCTGCCCCATTTTTTTTATCTGGGGTACCAGTCCACATGTGGAAAGGGTCACTTTTCGGTGGGAAAAGTTCATTCCATCTTCACTGATCAGTATCCCGATGGCTTTGACTACTGCGTCATAATTGGCAAGCGGTTCGCCCATGCCCATGAGTACGATATTGGTCATCCTATCCGGATCATCCATGGATTTTCGCGCCTGTATGACTTGATCAATGATTTCCGATGGTGTCAGGTCCCTTTTGAGCCCCTGTTTTGCGGTGAGGCAAAAACGGCAGCCCATGGCACAACCTGCCTGTGAAGAAACGCACAGGGTAAAGTGATCTCTTTCCGGGATGAGTACTGATTCAATGTAATACCCATCCGATAATCTAAAGAGGTATTTTTCCGTCCCGTCTTCGGACACCAGGCTCTTGATTTTTTCCAAAGTGCTGATATTCGCTTTTTCTTTCAAAAGGGTCCTGAGAGATTTGGAAAGGTCAGTCATCTCCTCAAAGGAGCTGGCAAGCCTCTTAAAGAGCCAGTGTTGAATTTGTCGGCCCCGGTAAGCGTCAATACCCAGGCCTACTGCCCATTTTTTAATTTCATGGGCATCCAGTCCTATAAGATCAGGTTTCAATTCCTCAATTCCACAATTCGGAATTCCTCAATTCTACGGTGATTCGCTCCAGGGCTTATTTGTTGATTAAATGATCGAAAACCCCAAAAAGATTACCTAAAGGTCTATAGATTGCTGCGCATGGTACGAAGTTTTGCCAGTTCCCACACATAGTCGTATAAATGAAGTCCCTTGCTGGAGGCGATGATCTCACCGTCCGCCACACCAATGCTCGAAGCCATATACTCCTTCATGAGCTGTATGGCCCCCAGGTTTGCAGGAAAGCCGTTCCACAGATCCCAGGATCGGAAATAGACAATGAAATGGAGCTTATCATCCTTTATGCGGGTATCAATGCCCCGGAGGCATGGCGGGTCGTTCAGGTAGATAGCCTTTGGCTCACCCACGGTCATGTAAGCCTGATTCGTTTTGTAGCCATCCTCCCTGTACATGCGAATGACCTCAACAATCTGGGTCTCCAGATACGAGCCGTAGGTGTAGTCTTCACCAGGCTGTTTGACTGAGGTCATAAGGTAGGGAAGATATTCCTCCAGATAGCCTTCTGCAACTGGATTCGGGATTCCAAGGGAAGGGGGGATATCCGGCAAAAGGGGTCGTACATCAGGATATTTGATATGCACGGTCACATAATCAAATTCGAGTCGTTTTTGCCCCTCATAGCTCCCTCTATCTATTATGTATTCACTACCGGCTTCAAGCAATCTGTAAACGCACTGGAACCATGCATCAGGCATGTCCCGGGCTTCAATAAACTCAATTTTCATGGGTCCCCCAAAAAAAAGTGCTTTCAATTAATATTAAAGTCAGATATTAAATTATAGATGTATTTTATATCACATTTTTGCAGGCAAAAGGATTTCTTGTCAATGAGAAAGTTGGACTTTTCTAAGGAGTGATGGATGAACGATGGCCCTGAAAAAGAAATGAAGGATCTAATGGAAGGACTTGCTGATGACCTCGGGTATGCAGCAAACAATGAAAATCCCGAACGCCCCAGAGAATCGCTTGATTCAAAACCAAAAAGAAAAATCCTGGTCCTTTGGGGTGGAGTTATTATCCTTTTTATTGCCCTCATTGCCTTATTGTTTGGGGGCGGCAGTAATGTGGCAACAGAACAACTATCTTCTATCCAGCCCCGGATTGACCGGATTGAGGAGGGATTAGAGCGCCTTGAGGGGATGTATGAAAGAATTGTTCACCTTGAGAAACAGGAAGAGAATCTAAAGAAATCCATTGCAAAGGTGGATAGATCCGGGCAATCCCTGGCAAAAAGGCTGGAAAATGTATCCCAGGAAGTCAAAACGCTGCGGAAAACACCGGCTCCGGTTGCTGTGAAGAAAGAACCCCCGCGTGCTGATGAGAAAAAAGGGACTCCCGAGGCCAAAAGGCAGTACCACGTGGTGCGTTCCGGTGACAGCCCTTACGCGATTGCCCAGAAATACGGCATTTCAGTAACCGAGTTGCGTCGCCTCAACAACCTAAGCAAAAAACAACTCATCTACCCGGGCCAAAAACTCCTTATTTCTAAGGACAGCGGTCAGTAAGGTTGATAACAATGGAAGAACTCATTCATCTTACCAAAAAGCTCATACGATTCAAGTCAATGCACTCAAATCCACAAGAGATCGCAGGGTGCGCTGACTTCATAGAGGGGTATTTAAGAGATTGTGGTGCGAATTACAGGCGCCTTGACTACCATGATGTTCCTTCGATTCTGGTTCTTCCACAAAGTGGTTTTGTTCCCATACTGTTGATGGCTCACATTGATGTCGTTGATGGACCTGATGAGCTATTTGACCCTGTGGAAAAAAATGGAAAGCTTTATGGTCGGGGGAGCCTTGACGACAAATATGCCGTCGCGCTTTCATTGGTTCTATTTAAAGAACACCTGGAGAATGTTCGAAAGCAAAATAAAGGGCAGGAAGACCTGCCATTTGGCGTGTTGATAACCGGCGATGAAGAGAGTTGTGGTTTCAATGGAGCAAAAAAGGCGCTTCAGGAGGTTAAAGCCGATTTCTGTATTGCTCTGGATGGAGGTGGTGTCCACAAAATCGTGGTAAAAGAAAAAGGGCTCCTTAAACTCAAACTTATCTCCAAAGGCAAGGCAGCCCATGGTGCAAGACCATGGCTGGGTGAAAACGCCATTGAAAAACTGATTGAAGACTACATGAAATTGAGGACATATTTCGAACAGTCAACCCCGGATCACTGGCACAGGACATCGAATTTCAGCGTTATCCACGCGGGAAAATCGCATAATCAAGTTCCGGATTACGCCGAGGCTTTTTTCGATATACGGTATACTGAAAATGACAACATGGACGAGCTTATTGAAACCATGCAAGGAAAAATACAAGGTGATCTTGTAGTTGAGACGAAGTATCCTCTTTTCTTTGGCGGCGAATCGCC
>JAUWMY010000167.1 GCA_030612945.1 Desulfobacteraceae bacterium | reverse complement strand
TTTCTTGATGATAGTAGTTTTTCCCGATGAAGGAGGCCCTGTTAAAAAAATATTTTTCTTCATATCATTCACATGCGTGAATCAAGTTGCAAGTTAAATAGTTAAGAGCCTTCTGCTTGTCCTGCGTAAACAGATGTCAACTAATGTGCTAATCAAGACGCGACACCGAACCCACCCAACCTCCCGCTTGGAAGAGTCGTGGTGTAAAAGAGCCAAAGTTCACGAATGGCATCAAATCGGGATTGGGCAAATCTCTTCTGAACCCCTTCAGAGAAGAAGTGCCTGGTCATTCCCAACTGCCAATCACCGGTATGGAGAAAACGGATCATTTGTTATTCCTTTGCCGACTTTTCAGCCATGCCGCATCATGTCATCGACACTGGTAGCCTTGATGTATTGAGCAGGATTCTGTCCCACCGCTAATTCCGCAAAGTGTTTTTCACAACATTTAATTTTGGCGCCTTCTCTATGCCGAAGGTCATGCCGAGACATTCCACAGGCCTATTCTTTTCTTCTTTTGCCTGAACTTTGTTACACGACCACTGACCAAGTTTTTGGTATGTTGGTCACTGGCTTGGTTACAATTGCTTACCTTCTTCGTTAGAAGGTTCTTCTATATGTTTATATAGGTATCACAGATCCTTAAATACCTATTAATTAGGTATTTTACCTAATACCTCAATTATGTATGGGTGAAGCTGTGCCGTTACTCCTTTTCCGGGCCTAATCCGACCAGCGGAAAAAAATTTTGAGTCTATTTCCGTGGGAATTAGGCAGGCGTTTATCGTATTGTAATCGGCCCACAACAATACCTGGATCGATTTTTATTTTTTTGGCAAAGGCTTCTATAGGCGCTAAAGATCGGCCATCCCATGACGCAATAAACCGGCGGTAATCGGCAGGGGGGATCAGCCTGTCGCGGGCAAAGGCATTAGCCTCTTCCTCTTTCTTGCTATCTATACCATTGCCCTCGATAAAGATTTCTTTGCGGCCATGCCTGATTATATGACCTGCTTCATGAAAAAATGTGAACCAGAGATGATCATTACTCTTATAGCGAAGACTCAACTGAATGACGGCTTTATCGCCTAACCATCGTGTTGCGCCATATACGCCTGTTTTAGGAAGTTCGGGAATGAAAACCACAGCCACTCCAGCGAAGGCACAAATGTCAACTATCCGAGGTTGAAAAATTTTAGGCTCCTCCATAGTCAGTCCTCGAATTACATCAAGAGCCTCTTGAAAACGTTTTCTATCAAAGGGTTCACAAGCTATCTGCCGGGCATCAATCTCGCCCTTCCGAAGCCAGGCGGATACAAACTCGGCGCAAGCCTCAAAGTGTACTGTCTGACGGTATACAACCTGATACTTATTCCACACGGTTAACCATTGCTCAGGGGTGGCGACACCGAAAAAACGTAAGACCTCTGTGAGCTGTAAAATTTTGTCACTTTTTTTAGGAAGCCACCCAAGCTTGGTCAGGTGACCTACAGGTACCTTCTTTAACCAATCCAAATGGCCTTCCAGTCGTTTTTCTTCGGCAAAACGAGAGCGATCTTCCTGGAACTGCCTTTCCAGGTTGTTCCAGAAATGTGCCGGACGGCCAAGTGAGCGCTCCAGCTTCAAAGCGGTTTCTGATGTTATCGGTGATTTTCCCTTGATGATTTCATTGATGGTTTTCTTGGTTAGCCCGGTCCTGGCGGCAAGTTCGGCCTGGGTCATACTGTAGGTTTCAAGATATTCCTCCAGCACCTCGCCTGGCCGGATCAAATAATCTGGAACATATTGATTTAACATTGTATCAGCCATGAGTGTCCTCCACTCCTATTATTTTGATCGCGGTCACCTGGGACCAGTCTAATCCACCGTCATCGCGATTTGGAACCGGATCATGATCAGGAATGAAAATAAGACGATAGGGATGATCCAAGTCCACCGATAGTTTGCCGGACATTTTCCCCTCAGTGAGTTCATGGCAGCGCTCAGGCGGACTTTTAGGTGGCCAAAAGTCCATAAGGCTTGTAGCGGCCCGAAGTTCTTTCATACGAATTCGGATCTTTTTAGCACGCAATTTGCCGTGTATCTTTACGAGCTGTGCGTCCTCATTGAAGGATTTTGCAAGCTTTTTGTTCTTAAACGATATATCCATATAATTAGAAAGTCAAGAAATTGTTAACCCGCTAGGTTAATATTTTATTTCTTTTACTTATCCATCTATAAACGATATCCCGCTTGATGCCGAGATAAGCTGCGATTTTATCTACAGAGAGCCACCTGTCTACGTGCGGCCACGCACAGGCCGATCGATCTTCCATCATTCGTCTACACTCATGTTTGGAGACCTTGCATAACTGCCATTTTGAGCGCTTATGCTTCACTTCGTGTCCGTGATGCTTTTTATCCTGACAAACCAGGATAAACAGGGATAAAATATATCGGAATAAGATACATTGTCAATCTGTTTTTCCAAGTTTATTAAGTGGTTATTCGGGTTTGGACAGCTTTCTCATAGTTAGAGCCAGGCGGGATGTTTCCGCCAGGCCGTAGTCGATTAAAGAGGTGAGAATGGAAAAAATGTTGTGAGTTAAAAAAAATCGTAGTATTGTATTTTTTTATATTATGTTTTTTTGTAACTACTCAGGTGGATAGGCTGAAGGCTGAAGACTGTTAGAAAAAAGCGAAAATACGGCGCATTTTGAAGCCATGTTTGGTGCAAGAATCAGATATTTCCGCCAAAGTACGGCAATCGTGCTTTTCTGACCCCTTCAGCCTTCAGTCTAAACAGCTTCAGCCTGACTACGTTAGTAGTAACAAGAAAACTATTAATCCTATAATCCCTAATCCTTTTTTAGGAAGCAACCATATGATCTATCTTGATTATAATGCAACCACTCCGATAGCTCCCGAGGTTGCCAACGCCATGATGCCGTATATTCTGAAGGAGTTTGGAAACCCGAGTAGTTCCTATTTGCTTGGAGAAAAGGCAAAAAAAGCCCTGGGAAAAGCACGCGGCCAGGTGGCCGAACTTCTGGGAAGTAAAACCAGCGAGATTATTTTTACCAGCGGCGGAAGTGAATCAAATAATATGGTATTAAAAGGGGTGGCATTTAGCTCTCAAGTAAAGGGACGACATCTCATTACCACAGCGATCGAGCATCCGGCCATATTAAATCCTGCCATCTTTCTCATGGAAAACGGCTGGGACGTAACATTTCTTCCTGTGGACCAATATGGCCTGCTTGATCCGAATGATGTTAAAAAGGCCATACGCAAGGATACAGCCCTTATTTCTGTTATGCATGCCAATAATGAAACAGGAACCATCCAGCCGATTCAGGAAATTGGCCGGCTCTCAAGGGAACATGGCATTTTCTTTCATACAGATGCGGCCCAGTCTATTGGCAAGATTAAAACCGATGTAAGCGATCTGTGCGTCGATTTTTTAACCATTGCCGGTCACAAATTATATGCCCCTAAAGGAGTAGGAGCCCTCTATATTCGTAATGGAATTGCGATCGTTCCATTGATTCATGGCGGAGGCCAGGAGAATGGCCGCAGGGCAGGCACTGAAAATGTAATTATGAGCGTAGGGCTGGGCACGGCCTGTGAACTTGCGGGAAAGCATTTGGAAGATTACACGGACCGTATTATTGCTCTGCGTGACAGGCTTCATGATAAAATAGTAAAGAAGGCCCCTGAAGTTGTGCTAAACGGGCATCCTGAAAACCGTCTTCCAAACACGTTGTATCTTTCATTTCCAGGAATGGTTGGAGAAAAAATCCTGGATGGGATACCGGAGCTGTGCGCATCTACTGGCGCTGCCTGCGAAGACCGTTCAGTGAAAATTTCCCATGTTCTTGCCGCAATGGGAGTTTCCCGTGAGATAGGGATGGGAGCGGTACGCCTAACACTTGGCAGGCCTACAACTGAGGATGAAGTTGATCAGGCAGCAGAGTGGATAATAAAAGCAGTAAAGGGATTATGAAAAATATATCTGCCTGTATATTCTGCGGTGTATTTTTGATTTTTTGGTTGAGCAATGGCAATGTTTATGCAAAATCGACAAAAAGCGATATGGAAAAGATTAAAGTTTTTGTCAGCATTTTGCCCCAGGCATACTTTGTGGAGCGCGTCGGTGGCGACAGGGTGGATGTCTCCGTTATGGTGGGTCCTGGCCAGAGCCCTGCCACTTATGAGCCCATGCCCAGGCAGATGGTTGAACTTGGCAAGGCAAAGCTTTTTTTTCGCATCGGCGTGCCGTTCGAGGATGTGTGGATGGATCGGATAAGCAGGGTGCATCCGAAGATAAAGGTGATAGACACCAGGCGCGGCATACAGCTTCTTCCTATGAAGACCCATCACCGTCATGAAGACACCCAACATGCTGAAGGACGTAAAGGCAGAAAGGATCCCCACATCTGGTTAAGTTTGAAACTGGTTAAGATTCAGGCCAAAAATATATGCGATGCCTTGATCTCTGTGGATGCGGTTTGCAGGGAGTATTATCGAAAAAATTTAAAAGTCTTTCACGATGACCTTGATAAACTGGATGTGGAAATAGCGCAAAACCTGAAAGGGCTTGGCGCCCGAAAATTTATGGTCTTTCATCCTGCATGGGGATACTTTGCCCGTGATTATGGATTGGATCAGATACCAGTTGAAATCGGAGGGAAAGAGCCCGGGGCAAGGGAGCTTGCCAATCTCATTGAAGTGGCAAAAAATGATGGAATAAAGATAATCTTTATGCAAAAACAGTTCAGCAAAAAAAGCGCTGAAGCCATAGCTGCCGCCATTGGAGGAAGGATAATTCAGATCGATCCATTAGCCGGAGATTATCTTAATAATATGAAGATGATTGCCGAAACGTTTCGCAGGGTAATACAATGACTATGAATAAAGCGGTTGTGGAAATCAGAAATGTAGATTTTGCCTATGATGATATCCTTGTGCTAAAGGATATTACGCTGACTATTGAAGAGGGTAATTTTTTAGGGGTAGTAGGCCCTAACGGGAGCGGCAAAACCACGCTTTTGAAATTAATTCTCGGTCTGATTCACCCTTTAAGGGGCAGTGTTCGGGTATTTGGTCAGGCGCCTGAACGGGCAAGGCATTCTATAGGCTATGTTCCGCAGCATGCGGAAATTGACTCCAGCTTTCCCATCAGTGTAATGGATGTAGTTCTAATAGGCCGGCTGGGAAAGGCTCCGTTGATTGGAAGGTACCGGAAAATTGACCGGGAGATGGCTGAAGAGGCTTTGAAAGAGGTGGAAATTTATGAATTCCGTAATCACCGCTTCGGGACCCTGTCCGGCGGGCAGAGACAGCGGGTACTCATGGCAAGGGCATTGGTGGGAAAACCTGAAATGCTTCTTCTTGATGAGCCGACAGCAAGCATAGACGGAAGGGTGGAACAGGATATTTATGAACTGTTGAAAAGGCTTAATGAAAAGGCAACCATAATTCTTGTTTCTCACGACCTTGGTTTTATTTCCACATATGTGAATCGGGTGGCATGTGTTAACCGGAGCCTTGTCTGCAACCCAACGGAGCATGTTACGTCGGATGTGATCGCGGCCTGCTATGGTGGGCCGGTTCATATGATAAAACATAAGTGCGAGTTATAGATTTTCGTAGCCGTTCACGGCTTGAAACTTGAAATTGGAAAGTAGAAATTGGGAAGAGATGAAACGAAACTGGTATTTTCTGACTTTTTACAAGTTCATCAAAATTAAATGCATTCATCAACAGTACAAAAGTATGAAGGCCAAATTTCCAATTTCTATTTTCTAATTTCAACGTTCCATGAACGCTTAACGCTCAATACTTAACATAATATTGGCAACGTTTTCTAATGTTTGAATTTATTCATGTGCTTCAAAGCCAGGCGTTTATGCAAAATGCCGTCATTGTCGGCCTGCTTGCCAGTGTTGCATGCGGGGTTATGGGGACATATGTTGTGACCAGGCGAATAGTTTTCATCAGCGGAGGAATATCTCATACGGTTCTTGGCGGGATGGGAGCGGCATATTACTATGGTTTTAATCCAATACATGGAGCCTTTGTGCTGGCAATTATTTCTGCGCTTTTAATCGGATTTGTAAGTCTTCGTTATCACCAGCATGAAGACACACTGATAGGGGCTTTGTGGGCTGTTGGCATGGCTGTCGGA
>JAUWMY010000325.1 GCA_030612945.1 Desulfobacteraceae bacterium | reverse complement strand
GCGAATTGTTCCCCCCAATCCTTCCAAAATCCTGTAGCAGACAGACAGGCCAAGTCCGGTTCCTTTGCCAGGTTCTTTAGTCGTATAAAAGGGATCAAAGATATGAGCAAGTTCTTGCTCCGGTATGCCAGACCCTGTATCCGTGAATCTGAGTTCCATGGAATCACCCATCACAAGGCTCTCTATCGTCAAGACCTTAGTGCTGACATCATCAGAGCCCTCGTCGCGCTCCATGGCATCGGCAGCATTCATGACAATATTTAGAAAAACCTGTCTCAATTGGTCGGGGTCTGTACAAACTGTATCTTTGGTCGCTTCAAGCACTGTCTGCACCTGTATGCCAGCCATCATGGGCTGAGGTTTAAGCATATCCATAAGGTCCAGGATCAGTTTATGGACGCTTGTTTCCTTCTGTTCGCCGCTTGTGAGCCTGGAAAAGTCAAGGAGCTGTCGGATAATGTCATTTATTCGTATGATTTCTGATTCAATTCGGTTCAGGAAATCACTTTTCTCCTCCTGAGTCAGACCGTCCTTCTTGATCAAATCAAGATATCCCAGGATGATTCCTATTGGGGTACCGATCGCGTGTGCCACCCCCGGCGCCCATCAGCCCACTGACGCAAGTTTTTCAGACCTGATGATTTCGTTTTGGGCTTTTTTGATTTCCTCATTGGCTTTTTCCAGGGAGGCGATATGGCTCTTTAACTCTTTCTTGTTTTCCTCAAGACGTTTGAGCATCATGTTCAGAGATCGAAAAAGCTGGCCGATTTCGTTTCCGGGCTGCTCTGCCAATTGCGGAAAAGGCTCTCCGTCCTTGAATTCATCAGTGATCTGCAAAAGCGCGTAGATCGGCTTGACCACGGTTCTTGAGAGAAGATAGATCCCAAACAGGACAAGAACGATGGTATTGAGGAATATGTAAATGAGAATGATTTTTTCTGATTTTCTCAATCCCTGGTAAATAGGATCTAAATGTGCACAAATGGTGGCGGCACCTATGATACGGCCTTGAGCGAATATGGGCGCAGTGACATTTACCCTTTCATGGGCGAGCCAGATTATACCCCAGGTGCTGCCATAAAAATCAAAAGCCCCTTTTCTGGTTGCCACAGCCTCGCGGGACATGGAGAGGGCCTCTTTCTCGGCCTGGTCCCATGATCCTGTGCTGAGTACTTTGACCCCCTCCTTGTTTACTATCAGGGCCTCTGAAAAGTGACCTTTCTGCAATAGTTGACCAATTTCCCTTCTAAAGGTCGGGGAAGAATCGAGATTAGCCAAATTTTTGTTCATATGGATAATCGAGTATTCCACCTTCTTTTCCAGCACATGCAGGAGCAAGTGGCCCGCGTCTATTTTGGCCTGTATGAGGTCTTTCTCTGAAAATTTAATCATAACTACATTGATAAGCAGCATGGCAGAAATAATCAGAAAGGCCAGATGCGTCAAAATACCTGTTTTCAAGCTGTAAAACGGAAATCGCAAGACCAGACCTCACCTACAGAAGTAAACTAATGTACCAGTTTGTCAGTTGAGGACCAAAAAAGATATAAAAGAGCGCGCCAAGAGACAGAAAAGGACCAAAAGGGATTTTGACCCGATACCCTTTGCCGGCCGCGAGAAGGAAAACAGACCCGATGATGGCACCTGTGAGTGAAGATACCAGCAGAACAAAAGGCAGGGACCTCCAACCCATCCATGCGCCTATCATGGCCAGAAGCTTTACGTCACCTCCTCCCATGCCCTGTTTTCCTGTGAGCTTCTCATAAATCAGGCCGACAAGGAAAAGCGCTCCGCCACCCCCAATGATGCCGATAATTGAATCAAACCACGAAACATTGCCAGGAATAAAAGCGGCTGCCAATCCTGCAACGATACCTGGTATTGACAGTACATCCGGAATAATCTGGTGGTCAAGATCAATAAAACTAATAGTCACAAGGGTTGCGGCAAACAAAAGAAAGAGAAGGTATTGTAAACTAAGTCCATATCTGATAAACAAGGCAAGGCTCAGCAATCCGGTAATGGCTTCTACGGCCGGATAGCGCCAGGAAATCGGGTGGTGACAGTGCCTGCATCTGCCTAACAAAAGAAGGTAGCTGATCAGGGGAATATTGTCGTAAAACCTGATTTTTTTCCCACAGTTGGGGCAACTGGATGACGGACGAATAATTGATTTTTCGAGCGGGATGCGATAAATACATACGTTCATAAAGCTCCCCAAAGCCAGTCCGACCAAGAGGGAATACAGAGCAATTAATAAACCAAAATCCATATGAGTGCTTCCTGATTCTAAGAGATGGCGAAAAACAAACCCGCAGTGATAAATAAAAAAACCTTGATGCTTTCCATCAACGCGGATAATCCCCAACAGCGCCTGATCAACCGGGTCTGCGCGGTCCTTGAAGAAGGGGGGGTGATTGTCTATCCTACCGACACCTTTTACGGAATCGGGTGCAATCTTTTCAATAAAAGGGGAATACAGCTTATCTACAGGTTGAAAAATCGCCCACTCAAAAAACCTTTCTCCTTCCTATGTGACAGCCTCAAAGAGGTAAGCCGCTATGCCCTGGTTTCCAATTACGCGTATAAAACCATGAAACGGCTTCTCCCCGGTCCGTACACATTTATCCTGGAGGGCACCAGACTGGTGCCAAAAATCATGTTAACTAAGCGAAAAACCGTAGGAATCCGTGTGCCTGACAACAAGATTTGCCTGGATATCATACGAACCTTTGGCCGACCTATCATAAGCACGAGTGCAGTGTTTGATGACCCCCAATCCATAAAAGAGGCATATGGATCTTTTCTCGACGTTATTATAGACGGTGGGGTGCTCTATCAAAGCCCTTCCAGTGTAGTTTCTTTAATTGATGATATACCAGAGGTCATTCGGGAGGGGAAAGGAGATGTTAGCGGCTTTCGATAGATTTTCGCAAGCCTTTAGCCCCCAACAAAACCGCTCCATCGGTATTCTACCCGGGTTTTCATGCCTTGAATCCGGCTAACAATGGAATCAGCGGCTGACCCAAGAAATAGGTCCCATAGGTCCAATTTGCTTTTTTTGGGATATACCAGCGTCACATCCCCTCTAATGGTGGCCATATTCTTGGCAAGTTCCACGGCGTCTTGGAAATTACCCAAAACATCTACAAGTCCCAATTCCTTGGCCTGAGCTCCTGAAAAAATACGACCATCAGCAATCTCACGGGTTTTCTCTATGGAGAGATTCCTTCCGCTGGCCACTGCCTCTACAAATTGTTTCTGAATATCAGCTATTAGGGTGCTAATGAGTTCCTTATCCCGAGCAGTAAGTTCCCTGTGCGGGGAACCAATGTCCTTAAATTCCCCGCGTTTTAGAACTTCAAGTTTAATGCCTATTTTATTTAGAAGATCCTCGAACCTGACAAATTCCATGATAACACCAATGCTGCCAGTGATAGTTCCCGGGTTGGCCACAATCTGTTTAGCTGCCGCGGCGATGTAATACCCACCTGATGCTGCTACTCCTCCCAGGGACGCAACGACTTTCTTGGTCTCCACAGTTCTCAGGACTTCCCGGTATATTTCCTGGGTAGGCCCGACTGCGCCGCCTGGTGAGTTAATCCTCAAAATGATTGCCTTTATACCTTTATCCTTTCGGAATCTCCCGAGTTGTTCTGTGATAGCCTGGGAGTCCAAAATTGCGCCTTCTATGGGAATGACCCCTATCTTAGAGCTAAAGGACAGGTTCGAGGAGGGGGTAAACACTTTAAGGACAATGATCATGGCTATGCCTAATACAAGGCCAACGCCCGCAAGGATGCCCAGAACTATCAGTATGGGATGCTTTTTTCCTGCCATTGTCTACAAGGTCGATTTGAGTCGGACCTTCTCTATATTCTAAGGTTCACGCCAAAAGAACTGTATGGAGCCATGAAGAGCGGGCAAGAATAATTTATTGGGCATAAACACATAGAGTCCAAGTTGGCCCTTATGGGATCGAGCGGCAAGCGGTAGTACCATCGTCTTCAGGTAATGTTTTTTTGGATGAGCTGGCTACGGGTTCAACCTGTGGAACGGATTCTGTTTCGGGTCTTTCGGCATCGTGTGATCCTGCAGTCTCAGATTGGGTTGGC
>JAUWMY010000444.1 GCA_030612945.1 Desulfobacteraceae bacterium | reverse complement strand
AGGCTCTCAATAAGATTGAGTCTTTGATAATTTTTCATGGCATATATACTTTCTTTCAGCCGATTTATTTAGAGTAAAAAACTCACGATAAAATTATGAATTATTCCCCAGGTACACACTTTTGAACGATACCAATATTTTGGAATGATTGATAAGTGTTTGCTACTATATGGGGCCTCCCCGCGGCACTAAGTATAGTGTTGTGAGGAGGTTCTTCTGTTTTAAAGCGAGAGACATGAACCTGATGAATATTGTGTGGAGTCCTTGAAAATTTCTTTTTTATGGTTATCTTTTGCTTTGTATGTTGATGGTTGTTTGTAGTGATATTGTAACATTTTCTTTGAATGGCACAACACATGACACCGGATCAATAGGTGGAAAATTGACATGAACGAAGCAAATACCGCTGCTCCTACCCCTGGAGACTTGGAGAGGGCTGAGCAGGACAAGATGATTGAGGATAATCTGGGCAGAATCAGAAGGAAGATCATGGTCATGAGCGGAAAGGGAGGCGTTGGTAAAAGTACAGTCGCAACCTATTTATCTTTGCTTTTAAGCAGAAATGGAAAAAAGGTTGGCCTCCTGGATGTGGATCTTCACGGACCCAGCATTCCCCGTCTCATGAATATCCAGGGGGGGCTGGATATGCATGAGGAGGGCGTGGTCAGACCCTATAGCTTTTCTGATAATTTATCTGTTGTCTCGCTGGAAATGGTTTTGGGTGATAAGGACACGGCTGTAATCTGGCGGGGACCTTTGAAAATTAGTGCAATAAGACAATTCATATCCGACATAGACTGGGGTGACCTGGATTATCTGATTGTTGATTCCCCACCGGGGACGGGTGATGAACCCCTTACAGTGGCTCAAACCATCCCTGATGCAGAGGCCCTCATAATAACCACACCGCAGGAGATAAGCCTGGCGGATGTGAGGAAATCGATCAATTTCTGCAAGCAGGTGAATATGAAGATCACGGGCGTGGTTGAAAACATGAGTGGTTTTGGTTGTCCTCATTGCGGAAAGAAGATCTCCATTTTTGGCAGTGGAGGGGGAAAAGTAATGGCTCGCCAAATGGACGTTCCCTTCCTCGGACAAATTCCCCTGGATTCACAGATGGTTGAAATGGGGGACAAAGGGAAACTGGACGTACTTACGGAGAAGGCTGGTCTGGAAATCAATAAGGTATATGAAAAGATCGTAAACAGGATTGTTAAAGGTTGAATTATTAATGGAGGAATTTAGTATGGAAGAAGGAAGAATTGCTATCCCGTCAATGGGGACCGGTGGTCTTGATGGCGAAAGATCGGGCCATTTTGGCCATTGTGATGTGTTCACCATGGTGGATGTTGAAAATGGAGAGATCAAAGATGTATCAATTGTTCAGAATCAGAGCCATGTTCAGGGGGGCTGCATGGTACCGGTTAATCTTTTGTCGGACCATAATGTGAATGCCCTTATTGTTGGGGGTATCGGCATGCGCCCCTTAATGGGTTTCAAGCAGGTTGGCATTGATGTCTATTATGACGCGGAAAGACCGCAGATACGGCCGGTTGTGGAGGACCTGATTACCGGCAAATTGCCTGCTATCGGGGACGACCAGGTTTGTGGCGGTGGTGGTGGGGCTGTACAATAAAACTAGGGGGCTGTTTAGATGAACGAGAGGCAAACGCATGATGATGTGTACAAAATGCTTTCCCAATCGGGCTATTCCGATAAGGCGATTCAATACTTTCAGGCGAAAGAGAATATCGGGGTTATTGAAAACGCGGATCAGATTACGGATGTCACGGGTCCCTGTGGAGATACCATAAAGATCTCCATGGATGTTGAGGGTGAAAGAATAAATGATGTAAAAATACAGGTTCTTGGCTGTCCCGGTGCCGTTGCGTCTGCCTGTGCTGTGGTGAATCTTGCAAAGGGAAAAACGCTGGAAGAAGCGAGCCAGATAGACCTGGATGTACTTTATAAAGAACTTGAGAAGCTGCCTGATCAAAAAGTCCATTGCGCCCGTCTGGCGGTGAAAACCCTTCAGAAGGCCTTAGACGAATATGCAGGGAAAGATCGAGATAGGGCGGCAAATGAGCATCAGGGGAGGCATTGATGAAAATAGCTGTTACGTCAACCGGTACGGATCTGGAATCAGCCGTTGATCCTCGTTTTGGAAGGGCAGCGTATATCCTTATCGTTGATTCAGAAACTCTTGCCTTTGAGGCGCTGGATAACAAAGAGAATGTGAATGCCCTTAAAGGGGCAGGAATTCAGACGGCCACGATGGTGAGCGATAAAGGGGCGGATGTGCTGCTCACAGGATTTTGCGGTCCTAATGCCTTTAAGGCCCTCAAGGCCGTAAATATAGGCGTAGCCAACGATGCGAGCGGTTCGGTAAAAGATGCCGTAAAGGCCTATCTTGACGGAAAACTACCTCTGGCGAATGAAGCAAGTGCTGAAGCGCAATGGTAAGCAGCAATATTCCGTGCTAACTTAGCTGGGAAAATTAAAAGCTTTTTCGTTTGCTTTGGTAATACCGTTTAAGGCTATCGAGCTTGTTGATGTATTCACTTTGGAACTGAAAGTGAGTATGGAGGATAATCTCTTCCCGTATGGGCTCGATGTATGGCAGAATGTCTATCCCCGAACTGTTTCCTCCCTTTTTGTCCGCCTCATTGATAATCAAAAGGCAATAGTAACTGACAAGCAGCCTGATATCTGAGGATCGGCGGAACAAACAAGCCCTTCCACCGGTTGTATTTATGAAAAAGCCTGCATATTTATAAAGCATATCCTTGGAAGGCCTCACACCCTCAGGGTCAGGACAACGGTTCCCCAGGTCAACCCATCTGTAAAACATTTCCAAATTGAACTCTAAGGTTTCCTTCTCTTTAGTAACTATATGCCTGATAAGCTGGAGGTCTTTACGTTCCAGGACGCGATAAAAGTGATACACGTTTTTGATGATAATTGCAGGGGCCGTGCCCTCTCCAGCCGGGACAGGAGGCCGTGCTGCCAGGCGGTTGAGTATTTTCTTAAAGCGCGTATAAGTGTCTATTTTTGAACCCGGATTTCGTACATATTCTCTTTGATCGAGATCACGGAAAAATTCCGTAATATTTTTCTCTGCCTGGGCGCAGAAGTCTGCTTTGGGGGGAGATTTTGGGGCAGGTGCTTCTTCGCTTAAGCCGGCAGAGGTAACTTCTCTTTCCACTTCCACT
>JAUWMY010000276.1 GCA_030612945.1 Desulfobacteraceae bacterium | reverse complement strand
ATCATATTTGTCCGGTTTTAAAAAATGATTTTTGTATATGCCTTTTCTCTTAAACCTTTGATCCAGGAGGAATATCTTTTGTCTATTTCCTCCTTGTAAAGAATTTCAAAAATGGCATCTCTAACCTCTTCAAAGGGCTTCACTCCGCTGTCCTGCTTTTCAAGGAGCTTAACAATCTGTATTCCGGCCTGTCTTATGATCGGCCGGGTAACGTCTCCCGTTGACATGCCTTTAAGAACTTTCAGAAGTTCCGGATCAAGCTGGGCTGTCTTGAAAAGCCCCAGATCCCCGCCATCTTCGGCGCCGGGGCCTTGTGAGAACTCCCTGGCCATTTTACCGAAATCCTCACCCTTTTTCAGTCTTAAGACGATCTCTTCGGCTTTCCGTAAAAGAGCAACAGTTTCTTCTTGATTTGACGGGTCTTCCTGCTTCAGAAAGATGGTTGCAAGATGCACTTCTGCTATGATGCTGAATTTATCCTTGTTATTGCTGTAATAGTCTTTGATCTCTTCCTCTCTTATGATTATCTTAGACTTTACTTCGTAATTGATAAGTCTGTTCCGTTCCAGTTGCCTTTTGATTTCTTCCCGGTAGGACTTCAAACTCACTTCTTCCTTTTTAAGTCCGGCAATCAGGCCTTCCTGGGTCAACTGGTTACTTTCCTTTATCCTTTCAATAGCTTCATCAATCTCCCCGGGTGTAACCTCGATTCCCATTTCCCGGATTTTCTCGAAGGCAATTTTTTCATCGACCAGAAGGTCCAAAACCTTACGCCGGGTTTCTATATATTTTTTTTCATTTTTCATTTTAAGCTCACCTGAATCATAACCGGTAAGCTCTTTTATCTTGTTATCCAGCTCGTAGAGTGTGACCACATCGTTATTCACTTGTGCCACCACCCTGTTGCATATTTCAGCCAATACTACGGGGTGAAATACCAGGGTCAGAACCGCCGTCCAAATAATTATGGAAAAAATCTTAAATCTTTTCATTGAATTCCAATTTATTCAACAGTTCCTGATTAATCCTGACTTCAAAATGAGTCCCCAGGTTTTCTATCCATTTCTTAAGGAATATTTCGCGTTTTTGATGAAGGAGACTTGTTTCTATTTGCTGAATGACATCCGGGAGTTCTTTCACAGTATCGGGTCGAATGGAAAGCACTCTAAAAATATGGTATCCATAAGGCGTTTCCACAACCGGACTCAGTTTACCCTGCGGCATTGAAAAAAGCACCTTTCCCATTGACTCTTCCAGATGGTCACGGGCAATCCAGCCGACCTCACCGCCATTGTCAGCCTCAGGCGCTATTGAATATTCACGGGCCAGTTCGCGCATGTCTTCACCGTTTTGTATTCGTTTGAGGAGACTTTCGGCCTCTCCTTTGTTTCTGGTAACAATTTGTCTGAATCCTACCATCCGGGGACACCTGAATTCATCAGGATTATTTTCAAAATACAGCTCAATCTCCCTGTAGGTCGGCGGGACAATATTTTCTGAAACCTTCTCTAAAATTCTGTTTACAAGGAGTTGCTCTCCCAATTGATCTTTCCACTGATCAAAATCCACGTATTCCCGAAGTAATGCTTCCCTAAAGGCATCTTCCCCATATTCCCGCCTGATGTCATTCAAGGCACTTTGCAGCTCCCTTTCCGGGATAACAATCCCCTTTTCCTTGCCATATTCCATAATCAGATAATGGCATATCAACTGTTCAGCAAGCTGGTTCCGATACTGGTACTGGTGCTTCTCCACCACATTCATTCCGACACTCAGGCATTCCATATCCTTCTTTAGCTCATCAGCGGTGATTTGCCTGGAGCCAACAACGATGACTACATTGTTCTCTTCCTGCTCAACGAGACCGCAGCCAAGAAAAAAAATTACTGCTGTGCTGAAAACAAAAATAAAACCGCAGTTCGCAAAAGGAATTCGAGACTTGTTAATAATGCAGGGAACCATCACTAATCAATCCTAAAACAATCAGAATAGCAGCAATAGCCTTAAATGCCAATATATTTTTCTCCACACTAATTCTAATTGCTACTAAAACACCCTCTCATAGATATCGTCCACATGTTTCATATGATAGTCCAGGTCAAATATTTCTTCGATCTCTGTCTTACTCAAATATCCTCCAATCTCTTGATCTTCCATGATAAGATTTTTGAATTCCTGCCCGGTCTCCCAAACCTTCATGGCATTCCTTTGTACCATAACATAGGCAGTCTGCCTTTCAAGGCCCTTTCCGGCCAGTTTCAGGAGTAATTGCTGAGAAAATATAAGCCCTTTCATTTTTTTCAGGTTCTCATCCATCCGGTCAGCATGGACCACCAGACCCCTTAGAATTCCGGTCAAACGATGAAGCATGTAGTCACTGAGAATGGTGCTGTCCGGCGCGATTACCCTTTCCACAGAGGAATGGCTGATATCCCTCTCATGCCACAAGGGCATGTTCTCCATAGCGGCCAGGGAATTGGATCGCACAAGGCGAGCAAGGCCTGAAATGTTTTCACAGCCAATGGGATTTTTCTTGTGGGGCATGGCAGAAGAGCCCTTTTGTCCCTTTGCAAAGGGTTCCTCTACCTCAAGGACTTCTGTCCTCTGAAGATGCCGTATCTCGACAGCTATCTTTTCCAGGGTCCCGGCGAGAATTGCAAGACTTGAAAAATACTGGGCATGTCGATCGCGCTGGATAATCTGGGTGGATATTTCTTCAGGCCTTAGCCCAAGTTTTTTACATACAAGAGCTTCGATCTTTGGGGAAGTATTGGCAAATGTACCAACGGCCCCGGAAAGCTTTCCGTAGCTTATGACATCACGCGCCTCAACCAGCCTTTTCAAGTTCCGTTTCATTTCAGAGTACCATACGGCCAGTTTCAGGCCAAAAGTTATTGGCTCTGCATGAATTCCGTGGGAGCGCCCGATCATGGCCGTATACTTATGCTCCATTGCCCTGATCCGAATGACATCCATAAGCTCCTGGAGATCCTGAACGATTATGTCCATGGCCTGTTTCAAAAGAAGTGCAAAGCTCGTGTCCAGGATATCGGAAGAGGTGAGGCCCAAATGGATATATCGTGAATCAGGGCCCACGTGTTCTTCCACGTTCGTCAAAAATGCAATGACATCGTGTTTGGTTTCCTCTTCAATCTCCAGGATGCGCCCTACAGAAAAGGCGGCCTTTTTCTTGATGTTTTCAAGGGCCTCCTCAGGTATAAGGCCTTCTTGTGCCATGGCCTCGCAAGCTGCAATTTCAACTTCAAGCCACTTTGCATATAAATTTTCAGATTCCCAGATCCTACCCATCTCAGGTCGCGTGTATCTACTGATCATTTTTTAACCTCCCGTGAACGGTTGCCATTAAACCAACCGGCTTAAGATAAGACCAAGGGAAAGGAGAACCCCATGGGCTATCAGAGTCTGAATGGTAAGAGCCTGTGCCGGTATCAGCCCCTCATATGAGAGATATTCTCTCCATAGAATTTTCATCGCCTTGAATGCGAGTGGAAATGCAATAAAAGACAGCATGGTCAGGTAGGTCAACCCTAAAATACCGATAAGAAAAATAACTGCAATAAATGCCGCCAGCATAATGATGCAATAAGGATACCTGGAGAGCTTCGGCCCCAGTCTGACTACCAGGTTTTTCTTCCCGGCATCACGATCTGCCTCGTAATCAGGGAATTGATTGATCCATATTACAGCCGCAATAAAGAAACCCTGGGGAAACCCAAGAGCAAAGGCTGACCAGCTGAGAGAGCCAGACATTACATAGTAAGCTCCCAGGGTGATAAACGGGCCGAATGCAAAAAATATGCAAATTTCACCCCATCCACGAGACATGAGCTGAAGGGGACGGGCTGAATAGGCCCACCCTGCAGCGACCCCTATAAGTCCGATTGCAAGAACAAGGGGTCTCCCCAGGAAAACCAGCCAGATAGCAGCAGATAGACTGAGCACATAAAAAAACAGAGCGATTGACAGGACGCACCAGGGTGCAACCTGTCTATTTTGAATGACTCGGCTTCCGCCACTAAAAGGCGTCAAACGCACATTGATCGGATCACTGCCTTTGGCATCGTAATAATCATTAAGCAGGTTAGCGGCCAGATGCAGGGCTGCCACTCCAAGGGCAGTGATTAAAAAAAGCAGGAGAGAAAAATGCTTATCAATGAAACCATAGGCAGCGCCTATAATGACCGGAATCAAAGAACCAGTCAGGAAAGGTGCCCTTAGGGCTTTTATATACACATTCATGCTTGAAATGCCTTATACATATTGGAATATCAAATAGTTATGGGAGTCCAAAATATAAACTCGAACTTTTTACGAGACCATCAAGTTTGATGTACCAAAACAGTAATTTTATTTCAATTTAATTCCTTGCGCTTTGATATTAAAATAGCCGGCAGGCCGAATCTCTTGGGCAAGCTCTGTAACAGCAAGGGAACGAAGACCTTCCAGTGAAAGCAGACCCTTGCCTTTTAAGTTTTCATTGGCCTTTTCCACATTTTTCCAGTTTGTATTCTGGGTAAGAACAGCCCCGACTATCATTTCCAGCTCTGTCTCAGCCGGCCACCAGTTTTGAGGACCGAAGTGGTTCGACAAAAGCTCAAATATCTCCATCAGGCGCTGAC
>JAUWMY010000049.1 GCA_030612945.1 Desulfobacteraceae bacterium | reverse complement strand
AGGGAGGATCACAATGAAAGTAGCATTTATCGGTCTTGGAACCATGGGCGCCGGCATGGCACTTAACATACTGAAGGCGGGTCATGAACTCACCGTGCATAACCGCACCAGGGAAAAAGAAGAAATCGTGGCAGCGGAAGGGGCCCGGCGGACGGCCTCACCCAGGGAAGCGGCCGCAGGCGCAGAGGTCATTGTTATCTGCGTAAGTGATACGCCGGATGTTGAAGAAATTATTTTAGGACCCGATGGTGTCGTTCACGGGGCCTCAAAAGGTGCGATCGTTGTGGACATGTCCACGATCAGCCCGACAGCCACCCGCCGTATTGCCGAAAAGCTTGGAGAGAAAGGTGCTAAAATGCTGGATGCTCCTGTTTCAGGCGGACCGGAAGGTGCGCAGAACGGAACGCTGGCCATAATGGTCGGCGGTGAAACCGCAGATTTTGAAAACGCTCTGCCCATATTGGAGGCCATGGGGAAAACAGTCACCCACGTTGGGCCCATCGGCGCCGGTCAGATTACCAAGGCCATCAATCAAATCATCATCTCGGGCACCTACCTGACAGTTGCCGAAGGGTTAACATTGGGGATGAAAGCAGGCCTTGACATGGATAAAGTGATCCAGGCCATTAGCGGGGGTGCAGCGAGTTCCTGGGTGTTGCATAACAGAGGAAAAAACGTCGTCAACAACACATATCCTCTTGGTTTCCGTGTCCGGCTGCACCACAAAGATCTTCGGATCGCCCTTGATACGGCTCGGGAACTGGGCGCCACACTGCCTTCAACCGCATTGGTAGCGCAAATTGAAAACGGGCTCATTGCCAGGGGTTACGGCGACGATGACGTTTCTGCCATTGGCCGCAGTATTCGGGAACAATCAGGCTTGGAGTAAAGACAGATCATAGTTCATGGTTCACAGTTCATTGAGATATTGTGGAATATTGGTGATATTGGGGACAAGGTTCAATTAGTGTAATAAGTTGGGGTGAATAGGGCTGATTGGGGGACTGGTTATGCCGAGGCAAGCCAGACTTGATGCACCTGGAACGTTACATCATATCATTGTTATGGGGATAGAAAAGCGCAGGATTGTTGATGACCTATGGGATCGAGCCAATTTCGTGTCACGAATGGGCCAGGTGGCATCTGATATCGAGACAGTTATCTATGCCTGGACATTGATGACCAATCACGCCTTATGTGGATTTCCACATAAGGCGTGGTTCGGTATGAACACCCATGCGTAACAGGCCGTTTGAGTCTCGGGCAGGATTTTTACCAGGCGATCGAGAAAATTCTCTCGATCCCTGTTGTTTATGAATATCTTTCGACGCTCTATCCCCCGGATCATAATGTGATGCAGCACACCGGGCGCGTCCAACCGAGCTTATCTTAGCATGGCATATCATCGCCACAAAACCCAGCACATTGTCAACTTATTTTTCTACCCCTTTCCTGGATCTGGGATATGATCTTTTTGTCTCTTGGGAACACCTTCAGGTTTTTTTAGTTGCCACTCCACAAGAAGGCTTGGAGTCGTTTTGGAATTGCGTCTTCAGTTGGGCCGAAAAAACTACATTAGGCAGATGAGATCAAGGGCACGACGAACAAACAATGAGTGCTCTTTATAACAAAAAATACTTCGAAAAGGATGTAGAAGCAGCAGTTGTTAAGTTTAACTCCGCGCCCTGTTATGGCGGGCAGGGAGCCTAACTTTTCATATTGCCATCCTCATAAAGACTTATTGCCGGTCCATTTCGTTTGCCATCAGGGTGCACCTTAACGAGCACTCAAAGATTGTCAATTGAAAAATTGAAGGATGTCATATATTTCCCCATATTTCCTGCAATCAGGTGTAGGGAAATTCCTATATATTAAATACATAGAATCCCCGGCTACTTACACTTCTAATCTATTATTTTCCTTGTCTCCTGCTGTAGGCTATCTCATACACACAGGGTGATGCCCAACTGTGTTTAGAAACTAAAAACCATTATAAATCAGATAGATATTAAAACTGATGGGTTTGGTATACCGTTTGCACTATTTGTGGCCGATTAGGCAGAAAGGCAATGAATCGAGAGAGACAAAATATTGGATAAGGAGAAATGTTTAAACCCCAGGTATCCGATTCACAAAAAAAGGGGGTGAAAGAAGGGGATCGGGTCAGCGTGGAGAGCGATAGCAAGGGTGTCATTAAAACGCTTGAGGTTTCCAAATAAAATGAGCCGTCAGCGATAGAAACCGAATTATTAACAAAGGAGAGAGAGATGAGAATAAAACGAAAGCTTAGAATAGCAGCAGGGGTGTTACTGATTCTGATGTTTGCATCAGGTGCGCAGGCAGCAACTGTGGTTCTTGATGAGGCCGAATATATTCAGGGCACGGAAACGAAAATGTTCCCTTTTGAAATTATAGAAGGCGGGCTTTTCAAGGCGACGCTAACGGACTTTGAATTTGTGGCACCGTTTGATGTTCTGGCCCTAGCCATTTTGAAGGGGAATGAGATAGTCGGAGATCCCCTCTTAGGCTCGGGAATGTTCGAATTCCAGGCCGACCCGGGTAGTTTCACTGCCAATGTCCTCGGGGTGTCGGGGGGTGAATCGGATCTCAGCCTGTTCCGAGTAGAGGTGTCCGCCGTGCCGATTCCCGCATCTGCTCTATTGTTTGCGTCAGGCCTGATTGCTCTCGTTGGACTGAGACGTCGAAAGTTGAAAACCAAATGAGATGCTCGCATATCTATTATAGAATTGAACAGGATAAGTGAGTTGATACCGAAAGTTGTGATTGAAACCAGCATTTATATTTCTGCCATTTTTTGGGGTGGAAAACCGCGAGAAGTAGTAGACTTGGATCTAGTCCGCGTTGATCTTTGTACATCTGCACTTCCAATGTAAAAGAATGCAGGGCCGTAATGACCCTGCATTCATTTTTGATCTACTGCAGACAATCCGTCCTACCGAAGTCCGCGGCAAATGTGGCAAGGTCTGAGCCATCCACATCATTGTCAGAATCAAAGTCCCCTTCGCACTCCTCTCCTGTGTCACAATCCGTTCTGCCAAAATCGGCTGCAAATGTGGCAAGATCGCTCCCATCCACATCACCATCACTGTTAAAATCTCCAGGGCAATCATTCTGTTGCACTGAAGCTTCCAAGGTGTACCAGAAGCCGGGATAAAGGTCATAATTTGCCGACCAAGGATTTTGGTCTCCTTGCATCAGAGGCGATGGTTGACCCATTGTCGAGTTCATTTGGTAACTCCCTGAACTCATGTGTTCACCCCCACCGGATAGGACAGATGTGGGGATGCTGTAGTTGTCACTGCCCATTTCAGCAATGGTTATAGATGAAATGCCGATAACAAAGAAAAGGACCAGCAAACCTGAAAACATCTTTCTTTCCATTAGAATATCCTCTCTTTCTTGTACTGGATTTTTTCACATAGAGCACACAGCGCGGCAAGTTTTTCAGACTACAACAGGCCTTGCTCCAGCACTTTATGCACTTTCATGGCAGCCAATATCATCTATATGAAAGTTAGTTTGGCTGCATAACAAGGAGAAGAGCAGGATCAGATCTCTACTATTAAAGACACACTATCCACTATCCACTAACTACATGAATATACACTAAGTTATCGTCTTTTTGTTTCTTTGTGTATCTTAGTGTTCTTGGTGGATTTTTTGTGCTGTGAATCCAACAAAAATGGGAGCATATCGTGTTCACCGCAAAGGCGTGGAGGGTGCCACAAAGAAATAGTATGTTGACAAATCCACGGTCAGAGTGTATGAATAAATTCAATGCCTTAAGATGACTCTATGAATATGTCTTTGTCAATATAGGGAGGTAGATATGCCAAAACTAAGGGAGATTGATGTTAATTATAGCCAAGTTCGTGAGTTAGTTGGCCAGCTGGAATTCAAAAAGAAGATGACCCTGATAAGAGAGATCATCAGGGAAAAAGAATATAAAAACAGTTTCTACAAATATACAGAATCTCTATTGAAGAAGTATGAAATACCCACGATGAAAGAAGATGAGCTTGATACCTTCCTACACCAAAAGAATTGAACAGGATAAGTAAGTTGATACCGAAAGTTGTGGTTGACACCAACATTTATATTTCTGCCATTTTTTGGGGTGGAAAACCGCGAGAAGTAGTAGACTTGGGTCGTGATGAAAACATGCTTATATTCACTTCATCGGACATCGAAAGAGAAATAGCTGAAAAGCTCAGAACAAAATTCAGACTTGATGAGGAAGAAACAAATCAAATCATTTCAGATTTTTCCACTTTTACCATTCCTGTTAAGATAAAAAAACAGATTCAGGCAGTACTCGATGATCCTGATGATGACAAGTTTATCGAATGTGCCGTTTCTTGCGGAGCTGATTTTATTGTTTCTGGTGATCAACACCTGTTACGAATTAAAGAATATGCAGGAATTAAGATTCTAACGGCCGCAGAATTCCTTCCACTTATATCGCAGCATAAAAAATAAGTGACTTGGATCTAGTCCGCGTTGATCTTTGTGCATCTGCACTTCCAATGTAAAAGAATGCAGGGCCAAATGACCATGCATTCTTGTTGCTTTGCCATTTTTAATAAGGACAATCCGTCCTGCCAAAGTCAGCGGCAAATGTGGCAAGGTCTGAGCCATCCACATCATTATCCCCATCAAAGTCCCCTTCACAATCCGGTTCGGTGTCACAGTCCGTTCTACCAAAATCGGCTGCAAAGGTGGCAAGGTCGCTCCCATCCACATCACCATCACCGTTAAAATCTCCAGGGCAGTCGCTTTGTGGTATAGAAGCTTCTAATGTGTACCAGAACCCGGGATAAAGTTCATAATTAGTCGAGCCGGGCGGATCAGCCGGATCCGTCAGCGGTGATGACTGACCCAGAGTGGAATTGGTTTTATAATTATCTGAACTCATGGGCGCCCCGCCTCCGGATAGGACCGATGTGGGGATGCTGTAGTTCTCACTGCTCATTTCAGCAATGGTTATAGATGAAATGCCGATAACAAAGAAAAGGACCAGTAAACCTGAAAACATCTTTCTTTCCATTAGAATATCCTCTCTTTTTTGTATGGTTATTTAAGTTCGAATAGGAAGCACTATCTGGTATTGGATTTTTTCAATCTAAACAACAACGCCCTCTTTTTTCCAACTGAAGTGTATCCTTATTCGTAAATTTTCAGAGCTCCCCCATTATAAATCTTCATCTCAGTATTCAGTTTAATACCTCTTGTACCATTTTCGGAAACAAGCTTGATTTCATCAACAGTGCCGTGCGCAATGATAATCTTTTCCTGGTTATTGTCGACATTAACGATCTGGGAATCGTTTAGAAACCTGACGGTTACCCCCAGAACAATGGCGATGCTACTGCTCACGGAGAATATGTCACATCGGATATAGTGATCCCGGTAGCCGGGTTCCAGGTAAACAGGCTGGGTGGTGCCGTTGCCGATATCGCCGCACAGACTCCTGGTCAGAACAGGTACCACCCTCAAATCGCGATCCCCGGCAATGCGCATACAATTGTTGGCGCCACAGCCCGGATAGGCCAGGTTGGCCATATCAAACGCCCCGCCTGCCGGTGCCCCGCTCTCCAACGCGTCAAACAACGTATCCTGCCAATCTTCGGCAAAGTCCCAGCAATCAACAGGGCATTGCCCTGAGGTCATATGGCAGTATCCGACCGTAACGGTCCCCTGGGTAAAACCCTTTCTGAGTTCATGGGAAAAACTTCCCTGGCCGGTGTCGCACATGCCATCACAGCTGGCAAGAAAGCTAAACGGCACGTTGGCATAGTCGTTTATCCAGGAGGCTATTTCGCTGGCCTCGACCAAACTGCCGCACTGGTTCTCGAAGACATAGGAATTACCGTGGTTATGTTCATAGAACATGACGGTGGCATCGGACTGGATATGCCGCTGATAATCGGCATCGCTGGCTGTACCGATGCGTTCGGTGTCATACCCCATGTCCTCAAACCAGGATTCGGCATTTTCCGCTTTTATGCACCAGGCCTCGACCGGTTCGCAGCCGGAGGTGGCCAGGTCATATCCGCAAGTGGCCAACCCTGCATAGGGTGGTGCAGTGCCATAGCCTCGTTTTTCCCCGGTAATGGCATCGATAACGACAATGGTCAGCCGCCCGTCAAGGTTGCACCACACCACCCAGCAAGGGTTTAGGGGTGTCGGTCTGATTTTAAACACGCTGGATTCTGGCGAAATAATATACAGGCGGCTGCGCTCAATGGGGCCCCCTGCGAGCGACTCCGCGTCTGCCCGGGTGACTACAGGTTCGACCCGGTCTGGCAGACCGGCACGCCAGCGGACCTTTTTGTCGATAAGGCCGCCGGTATCCAGGTCGAACTTGTAGCGGACGAAGTCTTTTTCCACCACGGCCTGGCCGATCTTGCGCTGATGAAAATAAGAAACGATGCGGTCGATCTGCAACCGCCTGAAAACCCTGTCGCTGTTTTCGACAGATTGCAGTAAGGGATCTTTTGAGGGCGTGGCCCATTGCTCCGCTTCTTGCGAGGATACCTGCACGGGAAGAAGCATTATGATGAAAATAATTATGGATCTTAAGTGATATTTTTGTGAACTCATTGTAAATCAAACCGGAAACTATTGATCATAAGTAAATTTTTGATCTGTTAAACGACTCTCTAAGTAAAAGCAGTAAACAAATCTTCAAATATAGTTATCCGAACCACAAAACCTCGGGATTGGCGAATTCACCACCGACAAATGACCAAGCACCGCTGGCCTTGTTGTATATGCCCCCGCGGACGCAATATCTCCCAGGTGATTTACTAACTGAAGGAGTATGTGTATGGTTGGTGGGATTACTATGGAATTACAGAATCTTTCAACCGACTCCGTCATTTATCTCATTGGGTCAGACGTCGTTTGAGGGCGGTGATATGGAAACACTGGAAGAATCGTAGAATCCGCGCAGTACGGACCCGTATGCTGCGTGGTGTGGGAGGGGGGAGCTGCGAGGCTCCTCTCTATCTCGATAGGTGATTCGGACTAAGAAGGAGTTTCTCCTTTTCCGAAATGTTCACTCAACATTTTGCTCTTTTTCTAAATCATCATGGATTTGAGAAATTGAAGTGATGCTCTCAGGAATATCAGATTCAATAGTATCCCAGACTAAAACATAATCTACACCAAAATAACCATGATTCAGACGGTCTCTCATACCCGCCATATCTTTCCATGCAATATCGGGATACTTCTGTTTGATAAATTCAGGGATATTCTTGACAGCTTCACCGATAATTCCAAACTTTTGGATGACTGCGCTTGATGTTTTTTCATCGTTTAGAAACTGATCGAAATCAATTCCTTTAACAAACTCCTCTGAATGTATTGGCAGGATTTAATAATATCTTCCAAGAACAGTTTGTATTCTCTTTTCATAAATATACCATATCACTGTAAATATTTGACCTAAGCTCTTCACGAACAGCTCTTTGGGAAACTACATCAACCTTACGCCCTAGCTTTCCCTCAAGAAAATTGCCGAGCCCAGTTAAATCTAACAAGGTGGCACCTTTGCGAAATTCGACTAATATATCAATGTCGCTGTCTTCTCTGGCTTCACCTCTGGTATAAGAACCGAAAATACCTTTCAGTTCAGCTTTATATCGTTTATGAACCTCGTGTTTGAGGCTTTGAAGAGTTTCAAGAATGTGGTCTTGCATCATAGTTTGGATGTCCTGCATTTTGACCCATTTGATTTGATGGATTAAACACCTAACCCGGATAAACCGGAAAAGTGCCTAAAGTGAACTAAAGTTTGAAGTGCCTATTTATCCCGCTTGCAGCGGGGAAGTTAAGGAGTCGCTTCGCTCCGTCTATTCACATAAAGTAGACAGAATTTTACAGATAAGAAACTCAATCTCCAAATTCCTCAATTTTTTAATTCTTAAGCAGGATACGCCGGAACCAAACAGGTTGTAAAAAGTTGAATCGCCGTTCATTCTTGTGAGGGCCTTTACAGCAAAGGCTTTCCCGGCTATAAAAAAATGTTTTTGCCCAATTTGAACACAAATTTATTTATAAGGTACTAACAAGTTATTTTAGGGTTTCCGTATATCTCGGATAGATAACTTATATAAGCACATTTAAAATTGATTGACAAGATATAATTGCGCCTGATAGAGGTTTTCCTAACCCGATATAATTCAATTATGCAAGTTATACAGCGAGAGGATAATTATACTCAAAATTCCACTCAGTATCGAATCCTCATATAAAGCCACCCTTGAAAGAAATAGTGTCGCACTGAAATACCGGCCCCATTATTTGAAGTGGCTACGATATTATTTGGATTTTTGCCGGAAGTATCAATTTGACAGGGTAAGTAGCGAGAGTCTGGAGCCGTTCATCCAGACTTTTTTGGTTTCTTAAAAGTGTGGGAGCATAGTACTATCATCAGACTGGAGTACCAATGACCTTAGCCGCATGGGCCAATGCAAAGGACTGCACAGTTTTCGCCAGGCGAGCTGGGCTATTTTCAATTGCTGCTCTTCAGGAACCACTTCCCCGTAGACCTCTTGATTGAAGGTTTTAGTTATCACCCCTATCTCTTTTTTTAGATCAGGGAATCTATGCCCAAGACGTAATCCATATTCATTGGGGGTCTCGCTTACAAAATGCGGAAGACCGCTGTGATGCCCCCAACCCAAGAGAGAAACGTATAGCTGAACTGTCCCCTTGCGACCTTGAGCCATCAATAATATCCTGGACCAGAAAAAGGAAAGAAGTAAGCGGATCCTGGCAATCCATAATGAGAATAGGTTTATTTTTCTCTGTGGGTCTTTACTGCTCGAAGTTCTTGATAAGAGCCATCGGAATAAATACCATAATCCCAGACCGGCAAGAGCCAGAAAAAAAAGTCCGATCAGGCCCAAAAGGCCAAAGCTTAAGAATTCTGTCCACCAACTACTTTCAACCGGAGGTAATGCCTCCCCCTTATCCTCCCCGGGTGCAACAGACCCACTCATTGGCCGGCTTCGCCTATACCCAAATATAAAACGCACGATACTTACAAAAATAGGGCCCAGGGGTTCTGTTACACTTTTCAGCACTCCATACCCCATCTCGGCTGCAAGAGTTAAGTAAGGCAGAAAAAGCAACACCAGGCCTGTTCCAAACAAAAGAACAACAAAAGTAAAACTCAAGATTACTCCGATCTCCCGGTAGCCTGAAAGATAATCCCTCTGGCCGCTACCTCGATTCCGGGCCAGGCCAATAGCCGTCAGACCTAAAACAAAAAAGGGAAAGAGCAAGAGTTCAGTGGTGGGATCCTGTACTTCTATGCCACCTTTCACCACCATAAGTAACTCTACCAGTAAAAGTAAAAAAAAGGCTGCAACACCAAGGTCAAAGCGGGAGCAAATAGTGAGGTGAGATATTGATCTCCTTGCCAGGGTCACTCCTCCAATCCAGAAAACAAGTACCCAGAAAAGGATCAGTAAAAGGATAAGCCATTCTAAGGGCTCCCTCGGCCTCTTGAAGAAATCAATAACCCATTCATTATTTAAAAAGGGTTCTGAGCGGTAGTTGAAGACATAAATGATCCTTAATGCGGCGAGTACAAAACCCAACACCTGCAGCCCTATGATCTGGATTATCCTCCAGCCCCTTCCCTGAGCAGCAGCGGTAAAGATCGCTGCCAGTGCAAATGTACCAATTGCTTCCGGTAAAGGGAAAGGCCTGTGAACCGAGCAAGTCATAATAAAGGCAGCCCATGCATAGAGCCAGGCCAGTTCCATGCCACTGCAGGCCAAAATCAAAAGATATGATCCTCTGCGCACTCTGTTTCTCTGCGGTGAATGTTTATAGGATTTCATCAAGGCTGTGAGTCTTACCCCCAATTTCACTGTCATTTTCCCCGGGAGGGGACGGGCGCTGGCAAACGATAGAAACCATTGGTATCTTGCATTGGGCAAAGAATTCAGTTGTGGCAATGGCTGTATCATTTTTTTTATATGAGAAGTAAACACAACTGAGATCCCGGGGCAGCTCTATTCCGTGTTTTAGCAGAGTCACCAGGTCGCCCTTTGATTTCATTTGTAACCTGGCTAAAATCTCAAGAATGTCAGACAACTGCTGAGGAGTTCTGGCTATTGGCAGAACTGATAGATCTCCTCCGGAGATGAGGCCATTGGTCGCCAATCCCAGGGCGTAGCCCTGGCTGTCCAATTGCACGGCCAGGGATGCCACTATTTCAAGGGTACGTTCAAAACTCTCTTCCATGTTATTGCTGGCGAACTGGTCCACTTCCACGATTAGCAATACCTTTACTTGTGTCGTAGGTTCACAGACCTTTTGCTCCAACCGGTTATGGCGAGCACTGGCTTTCCAGTGGATATATCTGGCCGGCTGCCAGTGTTGATATTCCCTGGTACCAAGAATATATATGGGATCCTGCACAGGGCTCTTCGCTCCCGGGGAACCAAAAAGTTCTCTCCTGGGTATGGAAAAGGTCTTAAGCGGCACAAGCCGAGGGTAGACAATCACGTGCATGGAGTCGGACTCTTCCCTTTTCCGGGTGAAGAACCCGAGAAGATCTCCTGCCGTTAGATTGGGAGGGCCTATTCTATGCCATCCTCGCCGTTTAGCAGTTAACTCCCACTGCAAACTGACTCTCTGGTACCATAATAGCCCGCTTTCTTTTGTTAGCGATGTGTCGCTACCGGAGGGGTGGAGTGAACCATGTACAGGCACCTCCATCCTGACCCAGACCGGCAGGAATTTTGAATTCTCCACCCTTACGTTTAAGGTGATTGTTTCCCCGGGAAAGGCTCTCATCTTATCAGCCACTGAATAGCATTTTATTCCTGCAAGGCTTGATTTGCTCCACACTTTTGCGCCTTTGACCGTAATTAGAACAAGAAGAGTCAAAACTGTCAGGCCCCATTGCCGGTTTAATAAAGC
>JAUWMY010000124.1 GCA_030612945.1 Desulfobacteraceae bacterium | reverse complement strand
TTCTGACCTCCCTGATAAAACCTCCCTGATGATGAAAAGGGCTTCAGGCCTTGATTACCTGCTCACTTTAACCGAAAAAGAGGCATTTATCCTTGAGAGCAATCTCATCAAGAAGTATATGCCACGCTACAACGTTATTCTCAGGGACGACAAGCGGTACCCCTGCCTCCGGCTTGATATCAATGAACCGTATCCCCATTTGGGTATTGTAAGAAGGATCGGGAAGGACGGAGCCCTTTATTTTGGTCCCTTTTCCTCTGCCAATGCTGTGCGCAGTACACTCAAGTTTATTGAACGGGTTTTTCCGATCCGGAAATGTAAAACCAAGGGACTGCCGAAACGCACAAGACCCTGCCTGAATTACGAAATGGATAGATGCCTCGGTCCCTGCACGCTTGATATCCCTGTTTCAAAGTACCGCGAGGTGGTTCAGCAGGTCAGACTGTTTCTGGAAGGCCGTAATCGGGAACTGACAGAACAGTTGCGAAAAAAAATGGTCGAGGCAGGGGAGCATCTGGAATTTGAGAGGGCTGCAGGAATAAGGGATCAGATTAGAGCTATAGAAAAGACAGTGGAACGGCAGCACGTGGTATCTCCGAGAATGGAAGATGAGGACATCATCGGGCTGGCCAAAAAAGAGCGCATGCATCAGCTTATAATCCTGTTTGTCCGTAAGGGCTCACTGATGGGCAGTCGCGATTACATATTCCGGAATCAGCCCTGGGATTCTGCGGAGGTCCTGGAGGGCTTTTTAAAGCAGTACTATCGTCGCGAGGCCTTTATCCCCAAACGGATTCTCATTTCTGAGCCGGTTGAAGATCTTCTTCCCATTACAGAATGGCTTAGTGATTTGGCAGGGCACAAGGTTGTGATCCACCGACCCCTCAGGGGCGAAAAGCTCCGACTGGTCGAGATGGCGGTGGCCAATGCGGAAAATCTGCTGAAAGGCCGTTGGGAGAGCCAAAAAGAAGACCTCGCAAGCGCTGTTCAGTCAGTTCTGAAGCTTAAAATGCCTCCCCATTACATAGAGGGACTCGATATTTCCAACCTGCAAGGGGATGAGGCAGTGGGAAGCATCGTCTCCTTTGTTGATGGCCTGCCTCATAGATCAGGATATCGAAACTACAGGATGAACGTGGTTAACGGCATCGATGATTACGGAATGATGGCAGAACTGGTGGAGAGAAGAGTATCTAAAGGGCATTTACCGGATCTGTTTTTAGTGGATGGTGGTAAAGGGCATCTTGCAGTTGTTAAAAATGTGCTGGATCGGCAGGAGAATCCGGATGCCCCGGAGGTAATATCTATCGCAAAGCAGGATAAGAGTCAGCAGGAAAAACACGACAAAATATATATTCCGGGGCGGAAAACCCCCATATGGCTCAGGGGCGATCACCCTGTATTGCTTCTAATGATGCGAATTCGAGATGAGGCTCATCGCCGCGCCATAACCTACCACCGGAAGCTGAGGGGGAAAAACCTGAAGGGGTCCGAACTGGACCTTATCCCTGGTATTGGTGTCAAAAGAAAGAAGCTCCTTCTCAGGCATTTTAAAGACATAAATGCCGTTGCAGAAGCAACTGTGGAAGTACTGGTCAGCGTCCAGGGAATAAACCGAACTTTGGCAGAAAGTATTGTCTCGTTTTTTCAGGGTAAGGAGGTCTAGGAGAGTGCCTGAGAATGAGATATTTTTTCCAAGATCAAGGAAGGCGAAAATTATAACCACAGGAATACATTGAAGTATTTCGAGGATTATAATTTGAGTCTGACGTAGAGATTGGGGAAAATAGCCATTCTCGGACAGCCTCCCAGGGCCTTGCGCGCTTATATCTTAAAACTTTCTGACATGCCGGCATATTGTTTCCTGAGCTTTGGTTTTTCGATTTTGCCGGTAGGATTCCTGGGGACATCACCAAAGAAGACTGCCCTTGGTCTCTTGTACCGTGGCAAGCCCTCACAATAGGCCATAAACTCCTCTTCAGTCATCGCCTGTCCCGGTTTAATTTTTACGATAGCGGCCACAATTTCACCTAACCGCTCGTTGGGGATACCGATTACGGCTGCATCCTGGACCTTTTTGTTTTCCATGAGAAAATCTTCGATCTCCACCGGGAAGATATTTTCTCCTCCTGTGATGATAACATCCTTTTTCCTGTCCACGAGCCATATGAACCCGTCCTCATCGATCCTGGCCATGTCTCCTGTGAGGAGCCACCCATCAAACATTGTGTCCTTAGTGGCCTCGGGATTCTTATAGTATTCTTTCATTACCCCCGGGCCTTTGATCATTAATTCGCCTGGTTCGCCTTTGGGCACGGGTTTGAGCTCTGAGTCCACAATCCTGTATTCCCAGTCAAACCCGGGTAGGCCGATGGCGCCTATTTTGTGAAGATTCTCGATCCCTAAATGGACGCAACCGGGACCCGTTGTTTCGCTCAACCCGTAGTCTGTATCGTAATCGTGATGTGGAAAGACCTTTTTCCAGTTTTTTATAAGACTTGGAGGCACAGGCTGTGCCCCGATATGCATCAGACGCCACTGATCCAGTTCATAATCCTCCAGTTTCACTTCTCCATTTTCAATGGCAATCAGGATATCCTGGGCCCAGGGCACCAGAAGCCAGACAATAGTTGCCTTTTCTTCGGAGACGGCCTCAAGAATCCACTGGGGTTTGATACCTTTTAAAATCACCGCCTTGGCTCCGACGATAAAATTTCCAAACCAGTGCATTTTGGCCCCGGTATGGTAAAGTGGCGGGATGCACAGGAAATTATCTTCATGGGTCTGGTTATGGTGACGGTTTTCAACAATGCATGCTGCTTCCAGGTTCCTGTGGGTCAGTAGAATAGGCTTTGGTTTTCCCGTGGTTCCGGACGTAAAATAAAGGGCGGCCTCGTCCAGGAGTCCAATGGGCACATCAGGATTTTCAGCAGATCCTGTTTTCAAAAATGCTTCAAGGTTCTTTGAATAATCCGGCATCATATCTGCAAGGCCCGCAAACACATAGTCCTTTATGGTCACCAAATCACCTTTGATGGTATTGACGCGGTCAACAAATTCCTCTCCAAAGATAATTGCTTTGGCCTCTGCGATTTCAGCGCAATACCGGATGTCTTCAGCCATAAACCGAAAATTAAGCGGTACGGCCCACGCACCTGTCCTCAGAATGCCAAAGTAGGCGGGAAGCCACTCAATACAATTCATCATCAAATGGATAACCTTATCCTCTTTTTTTATGCCTTTCGCGATCAGGGCATTGGCTACCCGGTTGGCCATATCATCAAATTCTTTCCATGTTATGGTAACCCTCCTGTTGTTTGCAGGCTCCCTTTCAATCAGGGCAACCTCATCCCCGTACATCCTGGCATTTCTGGCCAAAATCTCCGTAATAATCATGGCAGTACTCCTATATAAAAAGGTTTTTGCCCATTCAAAGCTGTGCCTTGGCAAAGGGGAGTAGGGGAGAATCTGCGTGCTGTTCAACGAATTCGTTGAGAATTTCCCTCGCCTTTTCAGGCTTATTGTCAAGCCGGTAAAGACGTGCCAGGCTCAACATGGCTGGTTCCCTGAATGAATTATCAGGGATCTCGATAACAGGGATCAAGGTCTCCATGGCTGTCTTCAGGTCCCCCTTTGCCTCAAAACAGGCAGCGAGCGCCAGATTGGTCATGAGTTCATATTCTGTATTCCCCGAAACCTTGTCCAAAAATTTTCGGTACAACACAATGGCCTCATCGTACTTTTTGTCAAGAAATTTTAGATATGCAATCTGTGGAAGGGCCAATCGGGCGACCTTTGACAGGCCATAGTCATCGGTCACCTTATTGAATAATTCTTCTGATTTCCGCAAGTTGTCGGGGTTTGCATCAGGCTTCATTTCCTTTGTCAGGGTTTGATAGGCCGTATTGTAGGCGTTTTGGCCATTCTTATTGACGTACCGCAGGTAGGTGGTGACTCCGAGGTAAGCAACCACAAGGATGGCTATGACAAATCCGGCATATTTAAGCTCACGCAGGTGGGTAGTAATGAAATTGACAGCCTTACTTGAAAGGGTCAGGAATTCGTCCGTCCCTTTTAGCAATTCTTTTCTGGTTGTTTTTTTTGCCATTCAGTTCCTCTTTTCTATTAAAGATCAATTCAATATCTTGATAACAAACGTCGGAATTCCAGTCAAGGCAAAAGAGTTCTTGTTTTTTGCTACTGAAAACTAAATAATTCGACAGTGGTGATCTGAAGCCAGTGGTTAGTTGAAGCTAAGATCCATCAATACGAACCGAGGGTAAATAATACATGACTTACCTGGACCGTTTCCTTGATTCTCTCAATTCGCTCCCCGATTTTCTCATATATTTTTTTCTGGGCCTGAGCGCGTTTGTGGAAAATGTCTTTCCACCCATTCCCGGAGACACCATTACCGCATTCGGAGCCTTCCTGGTTGGCACCAAAAGGCTCCATTTCTTTGGCGTATATTTTTCTACAACTCTGGGCAGCCTGGCTGGCTTTATGTTCCTTTTCTGGGTTGGGAGTCTGTTGGGGAGGCGGTTTTTTATTAAGAGAGATTACTGGTTTTTTAAGGCGGATGCCATTTTCAGGGCTGAAGAATGGTACAAAAAGTATGGATATTTTCTTGTACTCCTGAACAGGTTTTTTCCTGGAATCCGATCTGTCATATCAATAGCAGGGGGAATCTCAAAACTGAGGGCCTTTAAGGTCGCATGGCTCGCCTTAATAAGCTCCTGTGTGTGGAATTTGATCTGGATATCTTTTGGTTATATGTTGGGCAATAACTGGGAAACGGCAAGGGGCAAAATGTCTTACTTTTTGGTCCGCTATAATATTGCAATCCTTATCCTGCTGGGCCTGGTGGTTGTCTGCTTTGTGGTTAAGAAGACGATAAAAAATCGAAAGTCAAAGGGTAAAGGATAAAGGGTAAAGGAGTATGCGTTTTACTTGGTTTGCTGTGCAATCCAATCCAAGAATGCCCTATTTCCATCTAAAATTGGCAAGCTCACGATACAGGGACAATCATAACTGTGCACTGATTTGACCTTGTCAATCAACTCCGTAACAAGGGATTCTTTAGTCTTGGCAATAAGGATCACTTCCCTGTCTTCCTGGATTTCGTCTTCCCACCAAAACATGGAATGCATATTGTTAATGATATTGACGCAAGCGGCCAGCCTGTTTGAGATCAACTCCCTGCCGATCTTTTTGGCCTCCTCCATACTACCCGCAGTTATGTAAATGAAAGTTGCTTTCATGATTTTTCTCCTATCGAGGGATTCATAATTTCACAATATCAAGTGCTGGCGGTATGGACAAGCATTTCGAAAAAAACTGAACATGCTGATCCAAGGATCTGTGGAGCCCCAATGAAATAAGGATAAAATATTTGAAATCGGGAAATAACTGTGTTATGCACATGTTCAATAGGGAATGTAATTTTTCTCAAGCCATTATAAATATAAACCTCGCTAAGTGGTTGAGTCGTTAAGTAGTTGTTATAATAGATCATATCTATGATTTGCTTGAAAATTGGACATTCAGTGTTTAAAAAGCTATAACATCCGGAAATAATAGAGTCTTTTTCCCCACTCAACCACTCAACCATTTAACCACTCAACTGCTCAACGAGGCCTGAAATAGGCAAAAACTTTCAAAAAAGGAGATAGGAGATGACTGCAAAATTAATCAAGGGAACGGAAATCAGGGAAGAAATTCTCAGCGAGATCGAAGAGGAAGTCAAAAAGATAAAAGAGGAGCATGGGCAGGTGCCCGGTCTGGTAACCATCTTGGTGGGCGAAAGCCCGGCATCTATTTCCTATGTGACTCTCAAGATCAAGACTGCCAACCGTCTGGGATTTAAGGAAATACAGGAAAACCAGCCGGAAGATATTTCCGAAGAGGCTCTGCTTGCCCTGATTGACAAATACAATAATGATGACTCGATTCACGGCATACTGGTGCAGTTGCCCCTGCCCAAACAAATTGACGAAAAAAAGATCCTGAACGCGATTGATCCCGACAAGGACGTAGATGGCTTTCATCCTGTCAACGTGGGCCGTCTGATGATAGGCGGGGCAGAGGTCAGGTTTCCTCCCTGTACTCCTGCCGGTATCCAGGAAATGATTATCCGGGCAGGTGTTGAAACGAGCGGTGCAGAGGTCGTAGTGGTAGGACGGTCAAATATCGTAGGCAAACCGATCGCCAACATGATGCTCCAGAAGGCCGATGGCGCCAATTCTACGGTGACCGTGATTCACACACGCACAAAGGATATGGCCTCTCATTGCAAGCGTGCGGATATACTGATTGTGGCCGCGGGCGTTCCCGGCCTTGTAAAGCCGGAATGGATCAAACCGGGCGCATGCGTCATTGATGTGGGTGTCAATCGGGTTGGAGAGAAGATCAGCGAGAAGACTGGCAAAAAGATAGCTATACTTAAAGGAGATGTGGACTTTGATGCGGCCAAGGAGATTGCCGGATCCATTACACCGGTTCCCGGCGGTGTAGGCCCCATGACCATCACCATGCTTATGAAAAATACCCTGAAGTCACTGAAGTTTAGGCTGGGAATCGCATAGTAAAAAGAGAAAAAGCGTTTCGAAAAAGACAAGGAAAGGGGATTGGCCCTATGGGGGTCCAGTCCCCTTTCTTCTATTTTATAAGGTGCCTCTATGCCGATCAAAGGAGATTATTAAACGGCCTCAACTGTCAGGTTTTCTGAATAGCCGATACAGGCCATCCGGATATGATGGATGAGTAAAGCAGGACCATAAGAATCTCGAAGATGAAGACGGTAGTCCAGGATCCAAACCATGACCAGACAGCACCTCCAAACACAAAGGCAGGAACAATCATTACTATTCCAATACCGATTTTTCTTGGGATTTCCATTCAAGGCCTCCTAAAAACGCTTCAGATATAAGTGGCTGGGCTACTAACCCCCTGAGATAATGGGGAATAGTTGAATTGAGTTGGGATTATAAGAAAAACGCAGATAAGGGTCAAGTATTTAACAGTATAAAATCGCGAAAGC
>JAUWMY010000154.1 GCA_030612945.1 Desulfobacteraceae bacterium | reverse complement strand
CGATGGCGGTTCCCAAGGAGAAACTATGGCTAACCGCTCTTGATGAAAAAAAGGGCATCTTGACCTTGAAGGGCACTGCAATGGACAACGATACAGTAGCCTTGTTTATGACTAGCCTTGAGAATGCCAAGCATATAGTTTCAGTCGACCTCAAGACCGCAAAACTAAAGAACCTGAAAAAATACAAACTACATGTGGTTGATTTTGTCTTAACATGTAAGACTTATGCCCATAAAGAAAAAGCCAAGCCAAAGACCAAGAAGAAACGCTAACACTTAATTTTTTGACCAGGGGGATGTGGAAGGAATGCCAACGGGCACCTTTTTTGAAAAAGTTGAAAAGCTAAAGATGATCCACAGGATACTGATTCTTGTGGGAACGATTGTCCTGCTGGCAGGGATTTTCGTAGCGCTGGTCTATATCCCAAAGTCAAAGGAGATTACCCGGCTCAACAAAGAGATTACAAGCCTTGAAAAGAAAATCAATCAAGCCAAAATAAAGGCAAGAGCTTTGAAAAAATTTGAGGCAGAGCAGGTCGAGGTTGAGGCCCAATTCCGGGAGGCCCTTAAGCTCTTGCCTAACAAAAGGGAGATACCAACCCTCCTGAGGAGCATCACGCAGTTAGGAAGCGACGCCAACCTGGAGTTCCGGTTATTTAGCCCAAAGAAAGAAAAGGCCCGTGATTTCTATATAGAGATTCCTGTTTCCATGGAAGTAAGTGGTCCTTCTCACGATGTCGCCATGTTCTTCGACAAGGTGGGCCGAATGAAACGGATTGTAAATATCCTTGACATCTCCATGAAGCCGGTCAAGGCGCGGTCCACCAATCTCACAACCAAATGCAATGCCGTAACATATAGGTTTAAAAGGAAAGTCGATGAGAAGACTAAGACGGGAAAAAATAAGAAAAAGAAGAAATAGAAGGCTGCTGCGATATTGCAGTACTGTTCTATTCCTGTCTGTGATGTATTCACTTTTCTGTGTCGCGGGGGCCTGTGCATCACAGGAGTTGAGCTATAAGGGACCGAAAGGTCAAAAAGTATTGTTACCGGATGATACGGACAAGGATACGCTTGTCCAGCCAGAGAAGGAATTATCAGAAGGCTATGTCTACGACCCCACCGGCAAAACAGACCCTTTCAAATCGTTTATTGCCGAACAGGAATCTATTGAAGAGCAGAAAAAGAGAAAGCCGAAGACTTATCTGGAAACGCTGGATCTTTCCCAGTTAGATCTGATCGCGATTATTATAAGTCAGAAAGGGAACTGGGCCATGGTGCGTGATTCAAAAGGGATCGGGCATGTGATCAGGAAGGGCACTCCTATAGGACTACATGAGGGTGTCGTTTATGTGATAAAGGAAAAAGAGTTGATCGTTCGCGAAAAGCGCAAGGATTTTAGAACAGGTCAGGTAAAGGACAAGGATATTGCCAAGAAACTGCGTTAATTGCAGTAAGATACAACGGGATTCTGGGTCTCAGATGCCAATTTCCAAACAACCCCATGGCGACGGGGGGATGGAAACAGTCAAAACAAGACCAGGTTTGCAGGGAGAACACATATGTTGACGAGAGGAAGCGAAAACAAGAAGGGACTATTTTTCTCACGGCCATGTTTGGTAATAGCTATTTGGGTTCTCATCGGCTGTGCAACGAGCAGTACGACTCAACAACCCACCGAGGAGGCCACATCTCCGAGCATTGAAGCCATTACGATTAGCTCCTCAGGGGATGAGATGACTGTTGTGGAAATCACTAACACCAAAGCGGTCCCCTATACGACTTTCAAGTTGATTGATCCGCTCAGGGTGGTTCTCGATATTAGCGGTGTACCTGGTAACGAGCTTCCACTATTTACTACAGTGAATGATGGGAATGTGATTGGTATTCACCTGGAGCAAGGAAAGGCCGATGACAAAACCACGAGAGTAGTGGTTGGCCTGGCGAGAGATCTGGATTATGAGGTTGCTGAAATGGAGAATTCCATCCGACTGATGCTTTCGCCAAAATCAGTACCAGAAGAGACCTCCGAGCATTCAGCGACCGACATGGCTGCTGGAGTCAAGGAAACCGAGGATGCCGGGGAACCGGAACTGGAGGCAACCGAACCAAGGATCTTTTTCGAACCACGCACCACAGACCTGAATCAGATTCTGGGTATTGATTTTATAATGCTGCAGCATGGAAAATCGAGGCTTACCGTCACAACAGATAGGAAGGCCAGCTACAACCTGGAAAGAAAAACCCCAAAGACCCTGCTCCTGACCCTTGAGGAAACCGTTATCCCGCCGCTTCTTCTGAGACGCCTTGACAGTACTCACTTTGAGGGAGCTGTAGATCGGGTTACATCTGGGTATTCTTCCACCGACAAACGACTTTCCCTTGCCATATCTTTGAGGGATATTGTTCCCTTCCATGTGGATCAGACAGACAGCGGGATTCGCATTGATTTTGGCCCAACACCTGTGAAGCACCCTGAAAAGAAGATAGTTCCTGTGAAACTGGTGGAACTGGAAAAAGTTTCGTCTGCTGATACGGGTATGAAACGGGAGAAACAAACAGTGCCTGGCGCGGTGATACCGGGCCTTGGTACCCGCGGTAGATATAAAGGTGCGTCCATGACTATGGATTTTGTGAATGCAGATGTCACCAACATATTAAGGCTGATTGGAGAGATAAGCAATTTAAACATCATCTGGGGACCCGACGTAAAGGGCAAGGTTTCCATGAGACTCAAAAATGTGCCCTGGGATCAGGCTCTGGATCTAATCCTTTCTAACAATGATCTGGGCATGAGACGGCAGGGAAACGTTATCTGGGTTACTACCAAGAAAAAGATCCAACAGATTGAGGCCGAGGAACGCAAAAAGATAGAAGAGGCGGAGGCAAGGCTTGCAGCTGAAACACAAAGGAAGCTGGCGGAACGGGAACGGGCCAAAAAGTTAGAGCCGCTCATTACCGAATATTTCCCTCTTGATTTTTCAGATGTCGGTGAGGTCAAGGAACATATCTTTTTGAGCGAGCGGGGTTCGGTGAGAGTTGATAAACGCACAAATACCATTATTATGAAAGATATCGCCTCAAATATTGAAGAGGCCAGGAAGATCATAAAGCGATTTGATCTGCCGGTAAAGCAGATCATGATAGAGGCGCGTATCGTCGATGCCGGAACTGATTTTATCAGGGACCTTGGTATCCAGTGGACGCAAGATACTTCTTATCAGCACCGCACTGACACATCGGTTGATTTTCTGGACCAGGACCTGACTGGAGACGTTACCTTAACTCCAGGGAATGCTTTATACGGTGGGGCATTTTCTACCAACGCTCCCGAGAGCTGGGCGCCTAACATGGATCTGATAATAGGGAGCTTGACCGGTAATGCGTTAGGGTTTCTTTCTCTTGATGCCAGGCTTGCCCTGGCGGAAACGGAGCGTCAGGCCAAGGTCATCTCTGCGCCAAAGGTTATTGCCAGTAACGGGCAGGAGGCAACGATCAGCAGGGGCGATGTCATCATTATACCGGCTACCGAAAACGTGGAATCTACCACACTGGATGCCACTTTATCACTGACTGTCACCCCCACGGTGAGCTATAATGATTATATTACCCTGACAGTAGATGTCACCGATGATCAAGCTCCTACCACCGATCGGCTCCTTCAGAAAGCCGTAACAACAACCCTGATGGTCAAAAGCGGGGATACTGTTGTGATCGGAGGTATTTATAAGGAGGAGACAGGTGAAAGCGAGGCGGGAATCCCGTATCTTCGAAATATTCCATTTTTGGGGTGGCTTTTCAAGGCCCAGACTAAGGTTTTGAAGAAAACCGAACTGTTGATATTCCTGACACCAACGGTGCTTTCTTTTCAAACCAAAAAGATGTAGGTTCCGCATCGAGACGAAGCGGGGGCAGGGAGCAGGACTGTGCTGAGGGTTAGAGGCATGGCGCCCGTGAAGCGTCTCGTGGATATCCCCATATCGATCAATTCCTCATACCGGGTGTTTTCATCAAAGGTATAGAATGCTGTCTCATATTTCACTCCTTATTTTGTTTGTGTTCACGCTAACAGGTTGTGCCGGAAACCAGCAGGCAACCACGAAGAAAAGGACCGAAGCATTGCAGCGCTTAGGCACGTCACTTGTACAACAGGGTAGTATAAGGGCAGGCCTTGAAAAGTTGTTGGAAGCGGCCAAATTAGATCCGACAAATAGCGCTATCCATCAAGAATTGGCCTTGGCCTATAGAGATTTAGAGGAGTTTCAGCTATCCCTGGATCATTTCAAGAAGGCTTTGGAGCTGCGCCCGGAATTCCCGCAGGCTTGGAACAACATGGGAACGGTGTATCTGTTGCTCGGCCAGTGGGATCTGGCCATCAATTGTTTCCAGATGGCCGTCGGAGATATTCTGTACAGGACCCCGAACTTTGCCTACAGTAATCTCGGGCTTGCTTACATAAAAAAAGAACAATATCAGAAGGCGATTGACAGCTTCCAGAAGGCCTTAAAGTTTGCCCCTTCATACAGCCCGGCCCGTACCAATCTGGGCCTGGCGCTGGAGCGTATGAACAGATGGGAAGAGGCCATGGATGCTTACCAAGATGCCATTTCTGTGGATCCCGAATACCCGGCTTCACACTTTCATCTTGGAAGACTGTATATGAGGTTTAATAGAAATTCTGAAGCAGCAGAGGAATTGCATCAAACCATAAAGCTTGACCCAAGAGGGCACCTTGCTCAAGAGGCAAAGAAGCTCCTTAATAGCATGAAATAGAGAAAAGCTATCAACAAAAACCAACCCTCAGCCTCTTAAGTACCTATTTGTTCAAATCACATCGTGTTTGCGCATGATTTATGCCATAGCCAGATTGAATATTTAAGGAATTCTATCGCTTTTAATAGAAAAGACAGAGCGAAGCGATACCACAAATCGTCAATATTCAATCGTCAATATTCAATTTGGTTCCGGCTTCGCCGGGTTGGGGTGTATTATTGCGGGAGTTGACAAGTACAGCGATATCCATCAGACAGTCCAAATGATAATCCGCCTCCAATTCCATGTTTTTGTAAGATATGAATGGAACTCCTGCAGCCCTGGCCGTTTCATTATCCACCTGAGAATCACCCACATATAAGGTCTCTTCAGGACCAACTTTAAAAAAGCTAAGAATTTTATGGAGGGATTCAGGGTGAGGTTTGGGCATTTTAACATCCAGGGACGAGACCACAATGTCAAAATATTTGGAAAGGCCGTATGATTCCAGGACGTTTCCGATGGTATTGCTGCGGTTGGTGGCCACGGCCAGACCGAATCCGGGCCTGAGGTCCTCTAATAGCGTTTTCAATTCTGGCTCCAGGATCATGTCCTTGAGGAACGGAGTGTAATCCATCCGCATCCTGTATTCCTGCGCCATTTCCATATAAGGAGTATCCCTAAAAATATGGCGTACAGCCTTATCAGCCGTGTGCATGTGGACAAAATCCACCTTGTCTTCGCTCATTAGTGGAAGGCCGAAGTTTTGAAGAAGGTGGTTGTAGAAATTGATATTGGCCTGGCGGGAGTCAAACATAACTCCGTCGCAGTCGAAAATGATGACTGATATTTTGTTCATGGCGTTCCATTTGTAATTATTCAATATTCAGGGGAAAAATAAAAGGCTTACGCCTAAATTCCTTATTCGGAGTTTACCCCTGGCCCAGCCCTGACTTTCAGTGGGTAGGTTTATGATCTGTGCCTTCAAAGCTTTGCAATGTAAATGCCCTGTGCCGTGCAAGTCGCACCTCCCGATCCCGTCCCGGTCTCGGGACGGGGAGGGCGGGCCGTAAGGGTTTTATCCCCGAGTTACTGAGCAGATTCTTCCATTTATTGTAGATTAGAGAAAAATAAGCTGATAATGTACCAAATTAAGGAAGAAGTGGTTAGATGTCAATAGATGATATTTTTTCAATACCCGACCGCAAGCGGTTTGGTATTTAAAATTTACTAAGAGGAGGTATGGAGATATGGACAGAAAACTCAGATGGCTTGCTATATTAATCATGGTCTTGTTCGTGGGGAGGGTAGACGCATTCGCAAAAGTGGGTGTTTATTCTGAAATGAACAGTGAGACGCTCCGCGGTGTCAGAAGCATATATGTGCGGGTAGCACCCATTGATCCTAAAATCGAACAGGAAGGGTTTACTACAGCCCAGATACTGAGAGATACTGAGCGCCAGTTACAGAGTGAGGGAATTAAACTACTTCCTGAGGAAGAATTCAACAGGCTTAGGCGGACTCGGAATTACCCTCTCGGCCGGCTCGAGATAATTGTAACAGTCAAAGACATAACAGAAGGCAACGGAAAAATATACAATATCATTGTCAGGTTCAGCCAAATCGTTTTCCTTTCGAGAGCGCCTGTGATCAAGCTGTTTGCTCCTACATGGGAGAGTCAGACAATTGGCTGC
>JAUWMY010000308.1 GCA_030612945.1 Desulfobacteraceae bacterium | reverse complement strand
AATGAGATACGGCCTTTTTCTTTAACTGATCTCGTGTACGTGCTGGAGTGCCAGAGTGAACGCCACCTTTTAGATCACAATTGAGATATTCATCAGGATTGAGCTCTGGAGAATAGGACGGCAGAAAGAAAGCTTCAATTTGTGCCTTATGTTCTTTGAGCCAATCCCTTACTATGTAGCTGTGATGAACCTTAAGATTGTCAAGTATTAAGAATACTTTTCGTTCTGAGTTCTTGATTAACCGTTCCATGAATTTCATCATGGTGTCAGAATTCATTTTATCCTTGTAAACCATGAAGCGGACTTTACCTTGATTCGTTACCGTAGAGATCAAATTAACCCGTTTGCATCTGGGATGAAGCCGGATTGCCGGGGTCTGTCCACGCGGCGCATAGCTCCGACCATGGTAACTGTCGTTGCAAAGGCCGGTTTCATCGCCCCAGTGAATTTCGGCTTTTTCCTTTTTAGCCCTTTTGACAATTGTCGGGTATTGATCATTCAACCATTTTTTCACGGCCTTGGGGTTCTGTTTATAGGCACGCCGCAATGGCTTTTGCGGGGTAAATCCCCAGCGCTTCAGGTATTCACCAACGGTTCGAATCGGCATGTCGATAGACCAGAGTTGTCTGATCAGTTGCTGAACAGCGATACGGGTCCAAAGGGCGAAAGGCAGTTTCATCTGGTCCGGGCATTTATCATGAATTGCTTTCCGCAGTTCTTTCTCCTGCTCTGGGCTCAAGGTGCGACAACTTCCGGGCGGACGGCCTCGTTTTTTTATTTTTAACGCTTTTTTACCTTGGGCCCGATACAAGCTCCACCACTGGGAACAAGTAGAACGATGGACACCTGTTATCTTGCTGATTTCTTCACGGGTGCGACCTTGTTTTTTAAGCCGAATGACCTGATATCGAATTTGCTGTTGAGCATCAGTGCTTAGTTTGCGTGCATCATTTTTTTTCATGCACTTCCCATAGCAAATTCTTACTTAAATGTCGAGTAATTATTTGCCGGGTTAATAGTCAATAACGTCCCCATATTCACACTGACAAATCAGAGCGGTGCGCTCTTGCAGATCGGCGAAGGCATTTCGAATTATCCGGTCAACATTATTTAAGGACTATCCCTTCCTTTGATTTTTTCGATCAACTCCACAACAAGTTCATTTCCATGTGCCCTGGCGAATGGATTCACCTCAATCAGTTCCTTCCAGGCCCTGATAGTCCCTTTGGAATCGTTTAGGTCATACAGCAAAACGACACCCACGGCTCCGGCAATCAGGCGCGGAGCATTAGACCGCCAGCCCCTGTGAGTGGAATTTTTCTGTCGAGACATAAGGCCTCCACAAGCCCTTCTCCTTCAATTAGACGACCGTCTGATACCCGCAAAATCCTTTCTGCATAAGCGGCACAATCTTGGCTGTGGGTTACCATAAGTATCGTTGTGCCCTCCTGGTTGAGTCTTTGGAGAAGGTCCATGATTTCGTGTGTTGTTTTGGAATCAAGGTTCCCGGTTGGCTCATCGGCCAATAACACGGGAGGATCATTCACGATTGCACGGGCAACTGCAACCCGTTCCTTTTCTCCCCCTGAAATCTGGCTTGGAAGACGCTGTTCTTTGCCTGTCAGGCCTACCTGATCCAGTGCTTCCTCAGCAAGAGTACGTTTCCTTTTCTTGGTTGCCTTTACGGTAGTCAGCGGAAGCATGACGTTTTCCAAAACCGTCAGGTAGGGCACTAAATGAAAGCTCTGAAACACAAACCCGATAAACTCCCTTCGAAAATCCGTTCTCTTTTCAGATCCCAGGTGGTAGACGTCAATCTCATCTACAACGAATTTACCCGAACTTGGGGGATTCATGGCCCCCACTATCGAAAGGAGGGTTGATTTCCCTGCCCCCGACTCCCCCATGATACTGACGAATTCACCGGATTCCACCGTAAAGTCAATATCCTGAATGGCCATCACGGTCGCGTCCCCGTTACCATATTGTTTTGAAATGTTTTCTGCTCTTATGTAACTCACGTTTCACCTCCTAAATTGCGTTCAATGCCTGATTGGGATCCATGCGTGAAGCCAAATAGGCAGGGTAGACGCTTGCCATAAGACCCACCAAAACGGCCAAGACAAAGGACCCGCCAAGCAGTTCAAAACTTGGCTGAATGGAGGCGCCCCCGCTTTCTGAAAAGAGACGTATAGCGCCCTTTGCGACGACAAACCCGGCCAAATAGCCAAGAATGCCCGCCGCTGCGGAAATAAACCCGGCCTCGAGGAGCACGATTTTGAAGACATGGCTTTTCCGAAATCCGATAGCCCTGAAGATACCGATCTCCTCCGTCCTTTCCCTGACGCTCCCCATCATGGTTACCAGGACTACGAGGCTGCCTACCAGCACGACCACTATAGAAACTCCATAAGAGAATTTCTTGAACTGGGACAGGGCCTCCATGCGGCCCTTTACCACCTGCTGTATGGCCATGACTTTGGCCCCGGGAACCACGTCGGAAATCTGCTTTACCATGGCTTCAATTGGGCAATCCTTGCAAAGGGCAGCCACTTCTGCCATAGAAACAAGGCCCTCTTTGTTCAGAATGGCCTGTGCCGTTTTAAGGGGCATGAAAATCAACTGGTCATCCTGGGATCCTGTTGGCTTCAGAACTCCGGAAACGGTGAGTTGTCTCCCTCTTATGGTCACAGGGCTGCCCTGATTCAAACCCAGAACAACGGCGGTTTCAGACCCCAAAACAAGGCCTTTTTCGCCTGGTATAGTCCCGTCTATCTTCCACCACGGCTTCAGAATCCAGTTGGCCTCGAAGTCAACACCGGCTAACAGGACCCTGTTCCCTTCCACATTTACCACGCCAAAAACCATAGGTCCCAGGCCTGCCACATTTGCGGCGTTCTTTATTGATTGTATTTTGGCCAGGTCCTGTTCACGGATTTCCTGCATCTCGAACGAAACACCGCCCAAAGAGAGCCCGCCATAGGTTAGCGAAAGGTTTTCGGTTTTTGGGACAATCAGGATATTGGCCCCGTATTTCTCAAGTTTATGATTTATGTTTTCGGTCATTGCATCTACAAAGCTTATCAGTGCGACCACCGTTGACACCCCTATGGCAAGGCCCGCAAGAACGAACAAGGCCTTTGCCTTGCGACGTAGGAGATTCTTAAACGCAATGTCTCTTAGATTCATTTTTACCCTCGCTTTGAGAAATCGAAATATTGTTTTCCCGAAAGGATGTCATTAATCTGCAACACCACTTTTCCATCCTCAACTTTTCTATTAAGTGGTGCGGGGTTGCATCCTCCCTTGACTTCATTCACCATAACTGATGCGAACTTACGGCCACAGTTCCGGCAAACCATGACGTCACCTGACTGTTGATATCCTTTTCCAGCCGGCCAGCAGACATCACATGCATCAAAAGCGGCGCGTATGACATGATCAGAGCTCTTGAGGATAAAGTACTGGATGGTAATGGCATCATCTACTTTATGGCGAAAATGTCTGGCCTTCCCATCTGCAAAGAGTTCAACAGGATAGGTAATTGAAGTTGCGGAGACGTCGGTTTTAGGTGATTCGGCAGCAACGGTCTCCCCTCCATTATTACGGGTCATAAAAATGGCAACCGCCGCGATCACCAAGACGGCGAGACCGGAAACCAACAGCACCGGAAGGCGGCTTTTCCTCTTCGTTTCAAGGATAATGGCTTTTTTTTCAGCGCTCTTTTTCGCAATGTTTCCTTTTCGATTTTTCGACATATTTGACTCCTTTACATTTCAATATTTATGTACGGTTTTGTTTATCTTGCTGCACAGCAACTGCCTGAAGTGCTACTATTTCGGGCAGCATTTTCGAGATCCTTGTCATAATAGACCACTTCGGCAAGGAGCTTGGAGTTCTTGAACCAGGATGCAAACATGCGCTGCTTTTCATACTGGGTAGACGCCCCGGCCAGCACCTTTTCATCAAGATATTTATTGATCAAAAGCCTGGTCTCGAACCTCTTTTTGAAATAGTCATAATCGTATCCATCGTCCCTTACCGACTGTTGAAATTCATTTCCATTTTTACCGCTATTATTAATGTATTTTTTTAGTTCAATGCTCATTATGTCTTCATTTAGCCCATAACCGGATTTCTTGATCTCTTGCAACAAAATGCCCTCCTCAATTAACCTCGATGCTACCTGTGCCTTAAGCCTGTTATCAACTGACCGGCCTTGAGCAGTTTCTAAGATGCCATCCCCATAGGCCTTACGAATTTTTTGTCTTGCCGCGTTCAGTTCCATTGCAAAATCAGCCCTGGAGATATCATACCCGCTCACAGAGGCAATGTAATACTCTGCTTTGGACGCGGCC
>JAUWMY010000223.1 GCA_030612945.1 Desulfobacteraceae bacterium | reverse complement strand
TTCATCAAGTCTATTGTGAGCCAGGGCATTCAAGAACACAAGGTCTTAAGAGTCGTAGATGATCAGGTTGGCTCTCCAACATGGGCTAACGGGCTTGCCTTTCAGATCAGGGAACTCCTGCATCATAATTCGAGGGGAACGTATCATGCGACATCAGAGGGCTATTGTACCCGATTTGAATGTGCCAAATATGTACTAAAGAAACTGGGCATTAAAGCGTCTATTGAACCTTGCAGTATGAAAGACTATGAAGGAATAGCCGTGCGACCAGCTAATTGCCTGCTGGAAAACAGGCTATTAAAAAATCAGGGAATCAACGTTATGCGCAATTGGAAAGAAGACCTGGACGCTTTTCTTAAGAAACACAGGGAAGAGCTAATCAAAGAGGCCCAGGCGCAAAACCCCTGAGACATGATCAGATAAGACAATGAGACTTCTTCTATGCCTTTTGGCATTTCTTTATACGCTCTCCCCATATGATCTCTTTCCGGATTTGATTATCGGCTGGGGTTGGATTGATGATCTGGCCGTCCTGGGCCTGCTGTGGTGGTATTTATCTAAGCACAAAAAAAAGCGCTACAGATATGAAGGACCCTCTCAGGAGCGGGAGCAACCTTCTGGAGGGCCACGTGAACAGGAATTCTCTCAAAAAAACGCTTATTCGGTATTAGGCGTTGGCAGAGACGCGTCTCCGGAAGAAATAAAGAGGGCTTTCAGGAGGCTTGCGAACAAGTATCATCCGGACAAGGTGGGTCACATGGGTGACGAATTCAGGGAACTGGCTGAAAGGCGCTTCAAGGAAATACAGGAGGCCTACCAGGAAGTTATGCCTAAATAGCCCGACCCAAAACAGCCCCCTCATAAATTGCCGCCTTGGCGCTTCTTGGCTCCAGGCAGTCTCCAATCTGATGAGTCTCATATCCAAGAGTGGTTATCTGGTCGTAAAGCCTGCTATCGGGCCGGTTTCCAATAGTAATTATTACCCTCCCTGCCTCGATGAATCGTTCCTTTCCATCTTTACCGGTCACAACCACTCCGCTATCCTCCACCCTCGAAAGCCTGAACTCGGTCAACATTTCCACTTGGTTCGCTCGCAATTGATTGAGAAGCACTTTTTTAGTAATGGATTCAAGTGGTTTTCCAATTTTGGGAAGCATCTCCACAATAGTCACCTGACATCCATTCTGAGAAAGATGGTGGGCTACCTCACACCCGGTAGGTCCGCCCCCAATCACCACTGTCTTTTTTTGAGCTGGCAGCCCCCCATTCAGGACTTCTGCAAAAGGGATAACAATATCCTTATCAAGGCCTTCAATGGGAGGCAGGGAGGGCAGGGAACCCGTTGCTACAATCACCACATCCGGATTTTCTTCCATCACGGTGTTTACGTTGACTTCACGATTGAGATAACATTTGACCCCGAATTTTTCGACCTGGCGCTTCTGGTATTTGATAAGACTCCGCAGCTCTTTTTTATAGCCCGTCACGCTGCCCAACAGTAATTGCCCTCCTAAGGTGGATTGCTTCTCAAAAAGATGAACATCATGCCCCCGCCGTGCCGCAACCCATGCCACATTCAAGCCTCCCGGACCACCTCCTATCACCATGACCTTTTTGGGATTTCTGGTCGGATGAAAGGCCATCTCTTTTTCGCGGCCCAGCGCAGGATTGACAAGACATTCCACGCGGCCTTTTCTGAAGATGGATTCCATGCAGGTATTACAGGCAATACAGATCCTTATATCATCCAAATGTCCTTCTTTGGCCTTATTTGGCATTTCAGGGTCCGCCAACAGTCCCCTGCCAATACAGATCAGGTCAGCTTTGCCCTTTTCTATGATCTCATCCGCGATCAAAGGATCATTAATTCTCCCTACGGCCATTACAGGTATACCCAGCGCCTTTTTTATTGCCCCGGCCGAATCGGCCAGACAGGCTTGATCCATGAACATTGGCTGAGAAATCCATTCGGGGGTGGCATCGTTACCCGCCGATACCTGAACAATATCAATGCCGGCATCAACCAGTATCCTCAGAATCTCTATGCTCTCATCTACTGTCAGTCCATCTTTTACAAATTCCTGGGCACTGATCTTGAAAGACAGTGGAAAATCTTCGCCTATGCGATTCCTGATCTCTTGAACACTCTCCCTGGCAAACCGGGTTCTGCCAATCAAATCTCCACCGTATTCGTCCTCGCGGATGTTGGAAAATCTCGAAAGAAACTGGTTAATTAAATACCCATGAGCGCCATGCATCTCTATCAATTCAAAGCCAGCTTCAACGGCTCTCTCGGCTGCATCTCCGAATTTTTTGACCAGTTCCTGGATACCGCTAATCGTAAGCGGATCCACATCTCCCCGAATGGCGGGACAGGGAAGAGGGGAGGGGGCCACAGGCTTTTGATTGATCACCCTGGCCGATGTCTGCCTGCCACCGTGATGGATTTGAACGGCAGGAATCGTTCCCTCCGATTTCATGGTTTGAGCGATTTTCGATAGTCCCTCCAGGAATCGTTCATGGTATATCCTGGCCTGATGGGGTGATACAATGCCTTCGGGTGAAACAGCACATGCCTCCATAATGACCATAGCCGGTCCACCAGCAGCCCGGAGCCGATAATGCTCAATGGTACGGTCCGTGATAGATCCGTCATTATCTAATAAGAAAGAGGCCAGGCCCGGCATCACGATCCTGTTCTTGAGCTCACAGTTTTTTATCCGGTAAGGGGAAAATAGATATTTCATAAAACCTTCTACTCCGTACATATTGAATATTTTTGATTACTGCTCAAGTGTCCAGTCACAAAAGGCACGAACGCCCCAGGAAATAACACAGCAGGACGAATATATGCCCTGGTGACTTGGTGCCTTTGATGAAAATAAATATTTTGGAAATATAAAAACATCCTAAATCATTGTCAAACAAAAAAACAGGAGGACATTGAGGACCTTAAGCAATTAGGTGTCAAAACCATTGACCCAAAACAACTAATTCTGATACTCTTTTTTACACTCGGAATCAATTCATTGTAACTGCTCAATATGCTGGGGCAACATAAAAGGCTCACGCCTCAATTCCTAACCTGGAGTTTACCCCTGGCCCAGACCTGTTGTTATGGGTTTAAGTTTGATGATTTCAACTTCCGAATAATTTCAAGAAAAGTGGCTTATTTATGGCAAGTCGCGCCTCCCGATCCCGTCCTGGTCTCGGGACGGGGAGGGCGGGGCGCAAGGGTTTTATTCACAGGATATTGAGCAAATACAATTCATTAAATAGTCAATAGTCAATCGAAAATAATCAATCCTGACAAGGGGGGAATGAATCATGAACATTTACCTGATGCAACATGGAAAGCCGATCCCCAAAGAAAAAAATCCGGACAAACCGCTTTCGGATCGTGGAAAATATGACGTGGGGAAAATGGCCGATTTTCTCAAAAAAGCCGGGGTTCAGGTGGCAACGGTCTTTCATAGTGGCAAAACAAGGGCCAGGCAGACTGCAGAAATAATTAGCTCTAAAATCAATCCCGGTAAAGAATCGCAGAAGAGGGAAGGCCTTTCACCTTTAGATGATGTGAAAATAATTGCAGAGGAAATCAAACAGGGGCAAAAGGATTTTATGATTGCAGGACATCTGCCCCACCTGGAAAAGCTTGTATCTTTTCTGACTATAGGGAGCGACTCCAGTCAGGTTGTGAGGTTTCAACAGGGTGGGGTGGTGTGCCTGAGAACTAATGAAGAGGAAAAGAACTGGGCAATCGCCTGGATGCTGGTCCCTGAAATTATACCATAGACTTTTCTGTTAATAATAGAGGAGTAACATCTCAATAAGTTTAGGTGGAATTTATCCGTAAGGATTTTATAAAAGGCTCACGCCTAAACTCCGAAAGGTTAGGCAGCCATTGTCATTCGCTTAAGGCATTAATCCGGTGTGAGCACCCGAACATATTGAGACAGTTGCATAAAGGACATATAAAAGTATGGGTATTCCAAAAATTACACCTATTGAATCTCAGTTGGTTAATTCAAACAAAATAGAGGATCTTCCAGGGCCTTATTGCATGAGCTTTGGATTCGACATCAGGCCTCTGGCTCAATCCATTGACAGAGTAGGGCTTGTTAATTGTCCTCTGCTCATAGAAAACAAAAACGCTGGATTGACTGTTATTGTAGGGTACCGAAGGATTCATGCACTGAAAACCCTGGGGTGGGATAGGATACCCTGTGGAGTTTTGTCAGAGTCTGAAGTATCTCCCCTGGAATGTCTTCTATTGAATCTATATGACAACCTGGCTACCAGAAAGCTGAATGAAGTGGAAAAGGGGATGGTTCTGAATCGCCTGCACTCACAGGTTCCGGGAAAAGAAATGCTTGAGGTTTACATGCCTCTTTTGGAACTCCCCTCTAATGAGCCTACGTTGCTTTTTTTCATAAAGCTGGAACAGGAACTGGATACAGATATCAAGGAATATCTCGTTCAGAAAAAAATTTCATTGCAGACTGCTAAAATGCTCCTAAAAATGGAATCTGACGAAAGGAGCCATGTCTTCAATTTTATGTCAAACTTAAAGTTTAACATTAATCAACAGAAACAATTTATTGATAATATAATTGATCTGGCAGCAATAGAAAACAAACCAGCCCATGAGCTTTTAAATGAACCGTCGTTAAAAGTGATACTCGTAAACAAGCAATTGAACAATCCACAGAAGGCCAAAGCGACACTTAAGCTTTTGAGAGGCCGACGCTTTCCATCCCTGGTAAAGGCTGAAAAGGCATTTAAGAAAAAGGTGTCCAGTATGAATCTGCCCAAATCTGCGAGTATCCATGTGCCCCCATATTTTGAAGAACCACATTATCGCCTTGAAGTGCTTTTCAGAGAAGGAAAGGAACTGAGAGAAACGATCAATCGCTTAAGCCTGACAGAGGACCTGGACGAGTTAGGCGATCCCTGGGAGAAGGATGTTTGATGTCCAATTTCACCATAAAAAAAGTGCTCGTTGAAGAGGGCGCTCGCAAGCGGACTTTTACGGATGAGGTCCTGGGTAGATTACCCGGAATTCCTGTCCAACATATAAAGGACATTGCATCAGAAACAGTGTCCGATGAATTAGACATGGGCAAGGATACCCTGCATCGACTTTCTTATAAGGGAGAATTCCTTAAACCGTGTCCGGGAACCAGGGAATATATCTGCTGTGGGTATCAAATCCTTAATGTGGCTACAAATTGTCCAATTAATTGCAGTTATTGTATTCTCCAATCCTACTTCAATCAGCCT
>JAUWMY010000129.1 GCA_030612945.1 Desulfobacteraceae bacterium | reverse complement strand
TCACGGAGAAATACATAATATTAGATATCACAGGTATAAGGTTCGGTATTGGTGTGATCGCGATCATGGGAGCGATTGCCTATATCTTTGCCGGGATTGCCAACTGGCGTGATTACCAGACAAAGGTTGACTGGGGCGTGGTATGGCTTTACGCGGGAGCGATCATTTTCGGCCGCGTTCTTGTCATGACAGGAGGCGCATACTGGATCGCCCGCGCCTTCATAAGTATTCTGAGTCCGCTTGGAATGAACGAGGGTCTCGGCCTTCTCCTTTCCGGGAGTGTGATCACAGGGCTCCTTAGCCAGCTCATGGCTGACGGCCCGGCATGCGCCGCGGTCGGCCCTGTTACTCTGTCCATGGCCGGTATTATTCATCCAGGCACCACCATGATCCCCTTTATGGCGATGGCTACCTCCTATTCTTCATCACTCGCCTACTGCCTGATCATCGGAACGCCGCCCAATGCCATTGTCTATGCCAGCGGATACCTGGAGCCAAAGGATTACCTGCGAGTAGGCGTGATTCTCTGGTTTACCAATCTGATAATATTTATGGTTATGGCATCAACCTACTGGAAGATTTTGGGCTGGAAAGGATTGCTTCCGTATTAGCCCGAAAAAAGGAAAAACTTGAAAAACCGGATAAATAATAATTACATTTCAACACAAAAAAGAGTGAGCGTCATGTTGGTGCGTCAATTTTTCAGGACAATCTCTAAGATGCTTTATGCCGGAGATTTTTATGAAGGGATGCCGCGGGAAAAGGCACACACCCCCCCGCTGGTCTTCCTTTTAATATGCAGCATCTTTTTTACTATTTTGTCGAGCATTTTTGTCGTGGAAAAAAAGATTTTTTTTGCATTAGCGTTCTTTTTAAATGCATTTTCCACGCCTTTTATCACAGCGTTCATTCTATATCTTGTTGCCATGTTATTGTGTAAAAATCTGTTTACCTATAATACCCTGTTTGGGATCACCGCCTATGCCAATATAATTCTTCTGTTTTCCTGGATTCCGGGTGTGGCGGGGCCGGCACAAATTTTGAAGTTTTGCCTGATATGTCTCGGCATGGTAAAAATAGGCCGTATAAGTTACTTAAAGGCTTTTGTCTGTTTGTTGTGTACTGTTATGATAATGCTTTTTTTGCTTCAACCGTTAAAGCCGTTGTTGGGGCAGAAATAATGATATGGTGATTGAATTGTAAAAGATTTATCGTATACAGCCGAAAAGGAGGCGTATAAATGGGAATAAAAGTATTAATGGTTGATGACGAAGAACAGTTTCGCGCAACAACCAAAAAGATTTTAGAAAAAAAAGGATTCGAGACCATCCTGGCCGAGAGCGGCGAGGAGGCCATCGAGAAACTCAAAGAGAATCCGGATGTGGTGATTCTTGACATTAAGATGCCCGGCATGGACGGCCACCAGGCATTGAGAGAGATTAGAAAGGATAAAGCCGACATTCCGGTGATCATGCTTACAGGCCATGGGGCGCTGCCGTCTGCCAGGGAAGCCCTGGTTGAAGGGGCGTATGATTATCTGACAAAACCGTGCGATATAGACCTTCTTGCTTCAAAGGTTACTGATGCCTATGAACACGCAAAAGTAGTTGAACCTGCTGTGGAGAAGAAGGTCATAGATATAATGGTTTCTATTAAGGAATTTACAACATTGACCGAGGATCGCACAGTTCAGGAGGCTGTTGGGCAATTAAAAGATACTTTTTCGCCAAAGGTCTCCACGAGCAGGCTCATGGAGACCTTGCACCGTTCCATCCTTGTGCTTGACAACAGGGGTAAGGTGAAAGGGGCTATGACTATTGCAGACCTGCTAAAAGGAATCATGCCTGCTTATCTTAGCGCTCCCAAACCTTCCATGGCGGATAGTATTGTCTATTCACCCATGTTCTGGACAGGTATGTTCAGTAAGGATGTAAAACTGCTGGCTCCAAAAAAGATTAAAGATGTCATGTCTGAGGCGCCACTGGTTATTGATGGAGATTCCAATCTTATGGAAGCAGCGCATATGATGCTCGAAAATGGTACCACACGACTATGCGTCGAAAAAGGGGGTGAAGTGGTCGGAGTGATCCGGCAGCAGGATCTATTCTTTGAAATCGATAAGATCATGAGATCGTGAGATTAACGCCCCTTCCTCTTCCTTTGACGGAGAGGGAGGGGCAAACTTAATAAAATCGTAAGCGTTCACGGAACGTTGAAATTAGAAATTGGAAATTTGGCCTGCTTTCTCCCAAATTTCCAATTTCAAGTTTCAAGCCGTGAACGGCTACGTATTTACTACGTATTTATTAGATTGCTTCGTCGTTGCACTCCTCGCAATGACTTAGTGTATGACTTTTTACGAATTTTTCTTAACCTGTTCAAATACCCGTCCGGGATGAGCCGTCAGATCGAGGACCCTGGCTTTCAGTCATGGTTATAGCTCCTCTATTTTTACTCCCCGTCCGGGATGAGCCGTTAGCTCGAGGACCCTGGCCTCCCGGATCTTCTCTTCGTGGGCTGTTTTCTTCTCGTAGGCCCCTGCCATCTTTTGCATCAACTCATCAAGTTCCACCGGTTTCATTATATAATCAAAGGCGCCTAATTTCATCCCTTCAACACCCGACTCCACGGTCGCATGACCGGTAAGCATAATTACCTCCATAAGCGGACGCTTTCGCTTCATCTCCCGAAGGGTCTCTATGCCGTCCATACCCGGCATCTTGACATCGAGTATCACCACATCAAAAAGCTTTCCGTCCAAAATTTCCATAGCCTTTTCACCGCTCTCCGCTTCGGTAACGCTCAGGTTCCTCTTTTCAAGACGTTTTACAAAAGTTTCCCGGAAATCATCCTCATCGTCTACGACCAACACCCTAAACTCGTTCATTAGTATTCCTCCTTGTTAATCTGTTCAGCAAAAGTCCTAACAGTGTGCCAGGTATAAGGATATACCTATAGGAACTGTTGCAAGTCTTGTCCACATCTTATTTCTTTGACAAAATTCTGTTATTGCTGCATAACGCCCTTTCCTGGGATTGGTGAAATGTCCAAGTATAAGATTTAAAATAAGTATGATCAAGGAAATCGCTATCATCGACCTTCCCAGATCAGAGAAACTGATTCCAAACAGTTTATACTCTCCTATCTTATTTACAGAGGCGTCAACGTACGACTCCCTTGCCTCAAAGCCTTGTTCAAACTTGAAAGAACCGGCAACATCTTCGATCAGACTCTGATATTTGGCCATATCATCTGCTGCATAAAGATTAAGATCAAGATAGACTATGTGAGTCCGTCCCAGAAACACCCAATGGAATTCTTTTGTCTCATCTTCCCCGGGAAGGATATAGCTACAGGTAAAACTGAAATTCTTTCTATTTTTATTCAGGACCTGGGCGCCTACGATGACATCTTTAGCTCCTTTTTCAGTGAGTCTTTTTTCTGTCTCCTCACTGAAATTCTTGATCACCTCGGGCTCAAAAAATTCATCTGTCGCAATGCGATCAGTAAAGACCTTATAGCGCTTTCTTTCATGTTTGTATGTCTTTACACCAAAAAGAACAAGGCCGTTTGCTGTTTGGTCTGCATTGTCATTTAAATACACAAAGGTCTTGTCATACTTCTCTACAGCGTCTTTGCACCATTTGAGACGCTGCAAATCAAATAAACTCTTATCCAGCCAATCTTGCGAGATCTCTTGAACACCAGCGGGCATGGCAAAAGAAAAGTGAGCGCCGGCATCCGTATACAGGCTGCCTTCTGCCCCATAAAGTGTTGAGGGAGCAAGCGCCAGCAAAAGGAAACCCAGCAAAAAGAAACTTGGTCCTGTCAGATACCGGACTGTCCACGCAGAGTACCTGGCATTGTGCCTTGACCGGATAACACTGACTCTTTCTGTAATTATCCTTCCTGACATATTATATCCTTAACACCCCCCATTCCCCCCTCGAGAGGGGAATAGGGGAGTGTAAAAAATAGAGGCCCCTTTACAAAGGGCCTCTATTGCCCCTTTAAAAGTATGGTTTACTACACCGGCAGTTCAGGCCAGGGCAGGAGTTGCCAATACCCGAAGAAGCACACCACCCACAGGATCAGTACGGATATAAAAACAAATGGTACGCCATACTTGATGAAGTCAAACGGGCTAATGAGCTGCTCGCCTGTTTCCGGATGTTTGGCCATACCGTAGGCTATAGCGTTATTTACTGTGCCTACGATCATGCCGTGGGCATAAGAAGACCCGAAAGAACAGGCAAGTCCCACCTTCCACAGATGTACACCGCCTATAGCGGCCATAGGGAGAACCACAGGCCCCAAAGAGCCGACTGCTGCGCCGTCACTCATGAAGTTGGTAACTATAGTAGTGATAAGACTTGAGGCAAGCACAATACCCATGCCTTCGTGGAAAAACGTCGGCAGGACTGACACAAATGTCTGGGCCAGCCACACACCAGCGCCCGTATATTTTAGGGCAATGCCCATGGCGCACGCACCGGCATAAAGCCCTACAACATCAAAGCGCACCCTTTGCTGGACATCTTCCCAGGTCATCAGGCCTGTAACCAGGATGAAAAAGACTATCAGCATGGTCGCGCCGCCAAGGCCGATTGACCCGCTTAAAGCCATCCATGCAACAACCTGCGCCACAAACAGGATAGCCATGACAAGCTCTTTTCCTTTAAGAGGTCCCATACCCTCAGAGGCCTTTTTCATTATATGACCCAGGTCCATGTTAAGGGCAGGCCCGGTCCTTTTGGCCATGGTAAAATATACCCAAAAACCACAGGCTAAAGCAAGAGGCGGCACAACTGGGAAACCATACATCATCCATGTGAGAAAATCCATGGGCAGGTTGTAGTCTGAAAAATAACCGATCATTATAGCAGCGCGGCCACCAACAGCCGGAGATCCCGAACCACCGCAGTTGGCGCAAAAACAGAGGCCGAGAAAAAGGGTGCAGGCAAGGGCGTGAAGCTGCTTCTTGGTACAGCCTGCTTTTTCTCCTGCCAGATAGACACCGGCCAGGATCGGACACAAAAGAGCAACCAGGGCATGTTCTGAAAGAAACCCTGCAATCATGGCCAAAACAGGAAAGAAAATAAAACAAAAACCCTTTAGCCCCTTTACCCTGCCCAGGAGAATAACGCCGATCCTCCTGTCAAGCTTTGTTACCCCGACTGCTGCTGCCAGTATAAGAACACCCAGGACAAAAAATACAGCGTCCTTCATATAGGCCCTTGATATCTCATTTATTGGTAACAGCATAAAGCAATACATAATAACACCGATCAGGATGTCTGTACACGCCAGGCTGATCGCCTCAGTGCCCCAGAGAAGAGCGATGGTAAAAAGCATGGCCACGCATAACTTCATCTTCCAGGCCACCTGTTCAGCCGTGTAATCAGCGTGCATAACCTTGTTGTAAGAACCAAGGAAGCTGTGTGTTCCTTCCTTATACTTGGCGCCCAACACATCTTCCTGCTGCACGAGGTCTATCATACTCTGCGGTGGGGGTATTATAAAAGTGACAGTAACAAAAAAGATGAGTAAGGCTAATATGATACCAGGCTGGAATCCTGGCTTTCCTTTCCACCATTTCCCGGAAAAAGTCTTGTACGTTTCTACTGGTACAGTTGCTCCATGTTCCATTTTTTCGTTTCCTCCTTTATATAGATTTTCTGACTTTTATCCTTTAAACCACTCAACCCAGGTATTAATTAACGTAACCGTTCACGGAACGTTGAAATTGGAAATTTGGCCTGAACCTTTTTGTTCCACTTATCAAAGTCGTGCCAGACCATATCTGATAACGCTTCTGCCAGTTTGTAAACATCCAACTCGTAAACTCGTTTCATCTCTCCCAAATTTCCAATTTCCAATTTCAAGCCCCGCCACGGCGGGGCTACTAATTAACAAAGATCCGTTTTTTCCTATATATATAATATCCGAACAAACACATGAGTACAATAGGCGCCAACGGGTCAAATGAACCGGACGATATGATATCAATAAGCTTATTGACGACCCCAAGAGCCAAAAATATCATATATACGCTCCATGCATATCTCTTTAACCTTAAGAATCCATTAAATATATATATACTTATTCCGGCCTGGAGTAAATAGATCATAATTGCCGGCCACCCTGAAAGTGTCAGTCCCAGAATTTTGGCCGGAAGCCTGGAAAAAGCAGCACATGCACAGAATATACCGCCAACAAGCATGATCCCCCCCAAAACCGTAATCCCCATCGGTCTTTTGCGCAAGCGTTTTCCATTGCTATACATTGCATTTCCCTGGGTATTATCTGTTTTTTGAGACAGGCCTTTGATTTCCATTGTCATGACGCTTTCCACCATATCACCTCCCCCCCCTGATTGTCGACAATTAACAATCATCAAGTTCTTTCTTAATAAGCTCCTTTAAGTATTTCATGTCCACCGGTTTGGACAAATAACCCGCGCAGCCCATGCGCTCTGCGGTCTCTTTTTTACCCCACGCCGGATAGGCTGATATCATAATCACCGGTAGTTGCCTGTTAATGCCCTTGAGCCTTCTCAGCACCTCGATTCCGTCCATCTCCGTCATGCAAACATCGACAATAGCCAGGTCAAAGGGCCTGTCTTCGGCAATTCGAAGCGCTGCCGCTCCTGAGCCTGCGCACTCAACATCGTAACCTGCTTTGCCCAGCACGCGTTTTAAGAGCACCTGCATGTTCTCCTCATCATCCACTACCAGAACCTTATACGCCATAAGCCTCTTTCAGATACCACCATCCTGATCCTCATAAGCGCTTAAATAAGCATTTTTTTAACCTCAGAAGTAGTTGTAGCAAAATTCACAATTGACAATTAGCAATTGATTATTGACAATTTGTAGTGACAAATGAAGTAGTTATCG
>JAUWMY010000338.1 GCA_030612945.1 Desulfobacteraceae bacterium | reverse complement strand
GGGGCTGTGGAACTCTTCGCATATCATGAAATTCAAAAGGTCGCAAAGGAGTTGGCTAAGCGCTATCAAGAAGGGCTGATTTCTGTGATCCGTCAACAACGTGACCGCTATGAACATTGTATCAAGGCCCAGATAACACCTCTGGAAGACCTTGAAGCGCTTAAAAATTCGCTTGAGTAAAGAAAGCGTTTTTTTGACAGGATTAACCCCGCGTACCGCGGGGCAGGCATGGGATTACATGATACTTTGTCTACTATTTTTTAATTGTTAGATCTACTGCTTAACATTTTATCTCAACCTTTCTCTCATTTTTTTATTTTAGACACTTTAGATCACTTTAGGCATTTTAGGCACTTTCCTTTGTTACCTTTTGAATAGGTGTTCAAGATGAAGCATTTAGTTCGATCATTGCAAAAGGAACTTGATCAAATCGTGACTGCCTTGGAGCAACGGGCCTTTTTTTCACTGACCGGTGAAGAAACCCAGTCTCTCCGTGATGAAGCAGGAAAGCTTTTAGAAAAACTTGATTCCATACAAAGCAGCTATCTAACAATAGGACTTCTCGGCGGAACTGGAGTGGGGAAATCGACACTTATGAATGCCCTTGCTGGGTCTAAAATTGCATCGGCCAGCCATCGTCGCCCTCACACTGAACAGGCACTGGTTTACAGGCACGTGGGGGCAAGCCCGCCATCCTCCCTTATTTCCCCCGCCCTTCCCTTACGAGAAATCACACACGAAGCTGAGGATATCAAACAGATCCTCCTCTGTGACCTGCCTGATTTTGACAGTCTGATGGGAGAACATAGCGAATATGTCCTCAACTTTTTAGAGCACCTTGATGTTTTGATCTGGGTCACATCCCCGGAAAAATACGCGGATGGACGCTTTTATCAATTTCTCCAGATGGTTCCCAAGGCAAGCCAGAATTTTTATTTTGTACTGAACAAGGCAGACCTTCTCTTTCAGGGCGAAAACCTTGAGAACGGCTATGAGCGACTGGCGAGCGTGACGACCCGGTTTCAAGAACATATTCAAGGAAATGGTATCCATGAACCTCTTCTCTTTGCCATTTCTGCTCAAGGGGCCCTGGATTCCGATCAACTCCCTCCGTGGAATCAGCTTACGGCTTTCAGACACGAAATTTTCCAGCAACGGGACATCAAACAGATAACTGCAATCAAGGCAGGTAATTTGGATGTTGAAGTCCAAAACCTTATCAGCGCTTTTAAAAAGGAAGTGTTGAATCTGGAGGTTTTTGATCGAATTCTTGAGAACTCAATAAAAGATGTCGAAGAACAGCGCTCCCAATGGATAAAAGCGGGTCAGGGAGCCATAGACCTGTGGCTGGGGAAATATATCAAGCAGGATGTTTTGTCCCTTCAACGCGACCCCTCCGTCCTGGTGGGCCCTGGCTACGCACTTACACTACTCTTTCAGGAATGGAAAAAACGGACCACGGAACAAAATACCACTCCGTCTGATCCTTCTTATTTTATACCTCCGGAGGCAATCAGGATTTCCTTTCAAAGGAGGTTGGAATGGCTTGAGAACCGGATCAATCAACGTATACTTCGCCAGAACCTGCCTTCCTCCTTTCAGGAAAGGCTCCGGGAGATTCTGGACGTTCCGAAAGTATTCGAGGAACTGGGAGAACGCTTTTTCCACGTGGTTGAATTGCGCTTAGCTGCCCCCGCCCTGCCCTCTTATTGGGGATTCAGGATATGGCAGTTCATTTCATACCTGTTGCTTCTCGCTTTTTTCCTGCTGGCCATAGGAGGTGAGACAGCCTGGCGAGACGTCTTGAGCGCCCCCGGAGGGACTAACATCATACAACTTTTTCTATCCGGTATTCACACCCTTTTCAGCACAAAAGGGCTTGCCGCCCTGGTAAGCTACGCCCTGCTCAACCTCTTTCTTGCGTCACGCTTTTACCGCCGATACAGGAAACTCCTCCAGCACTCTACCAAGAAGATCATTGAGTCCCTCAAGGCTGACCTGGGAAAAGTCTGGGAAATACAGCTCGATGTACTCCAGGATGATTTGAATAAGTTCAAAGGGGACATCCAATCCCAGATTTCAGCTATTTCTGTTCTTAAGCAGGGCAGCAATCGACGCTGATCTCAGCCGTTCAAGAACATTTTTTCTTCTTTGGCCTTTAGCCTTTGACACAGTGGAAAATCCAAGTTAAACTTAAGATGAACTCAGTGAAGGAGGATCTAATGAAAAATGTAATAAATATCAAAGAACTTCGTGCATCACTACCGGAGATTATAAAAAGAGTTCAACAGGGGTATAAGTACACTGTGCTTTACAGAAGCAGGCCTGTTTTTCGCATTATTGGAGTTGATGACGAAGAAGATATAAATCTCCCTTTACTTGAAGATCCCCTTTACGGAGCGCCGGGAGTCGGCAGGTCTTCAGATGGTTTAACGGCCCGGGATCATGACCTCATTCTCTACGGGAAGGGAATCCGATGAAGAGGCTGTTTGTAGATACAGGCGGTTGGATGTCCTTAGCAGATCGGAAGGATCCTCTTCATTCGGATTGCAAGAGAGCCCGTGACAGATGGCTTGAGGAGGCAGGAACTCTTGTGACCTCTGATTATATTATGGATGAGACCCTCACCTTGATTAGGATGCGGCTCAGTATTCATGCCGCCGAGAAATGGTGGAACCAGACGGCCGAGAGTCCAAGGCTCAAATGGGAGTGGATCGATGTTGAGAGAGCTCAAAAGGCGCGGGAGTGGTTTTTCAAGTGGAAAGACAAAGCCTTTTCCTTTACGGATTGCACCAGTTTCGTCCTTATGCGTGAGCTTCATATCAAAAAGGCCCTTACAGTGGACAGCCATTTTGCAGAGGCCGGATTTGAAATATTGCCATGATTTCATTTCTCTATTGAACAATATATGGCTTGACATGCTATATATTGTACACAACAATAACAGATATCCAACATATCCGCATAAATCCCAAAAAAATGCGAGATGGCCTTTTCATTTATGGTCAGTGCTCAGAATAAGTCAATGCGCATACCTTTCCAAACGACCTTAGATTTTAACGGCAGCCAGGCTGAAGATGCCTACACACACGGAATACCTATTGACAAATCCTTCCCTGAAGATGCGGCCAATAGACTTGCTGCTCTTGAGACTTATAACCTGCCATGGCATCTGCTATGCAGCGGGTCATTTCCGGGCGGTTACCGTTTCCGCCGCTCCAGCCTGCGCCCTCATCATAAATGGCCACCAGCTCCCAGCCCTCATATGCGGCCCGCCGCTCAATTTCCGTGCGCTGTATCCTCAGGCTTTCACCCTCCGCCTGTGCCAGTGTGCTCACTCTTAGGTATCCAGCTGCTTTGATAGTTTCCATGTTAGCCTCCTATTATTTTACTGTGCCCATAGCCTACTTTTACACAAAAGTAGTTTTAACGGCGATCGCGATCAGGCTATTCTGGAAAAAAATGGTGGGATTGAGATGAAAAAAAATGGGGAGCCATATTAGACCCTGCTCATGCTCTTTGACAATATAGAATAGCTAAATACATTTTACATTTCATTTTTAATAATGATGCCAGTATCCTTGGTAATCTTGTATCCAACGATAATTTGATTTGCTTCATTTTCTTTAATTTCGCTATGGTATTTGAACTTCCATTCCGTAGAAAAACTGAAGTTGTCAGAATTTGCATGTTCGAAAATCTCTTCAATGCTCTTTCCCGATGCAGACAACCCAAAAGTCGGCTTATAGAATTTTGAAGTTTTTGACGCAATTATGACATTCAATGTGTCTTCGAATTTTGGATATGGGGTTTTTTTCGACTCAACTTCTAAATTTAAAAGTTTTACGGCTGTTACCGTTATTGGAACATTGCCGGTATTGTGCAGTTTAAATTGGATAGTTAAATTGATCCCAAGATCACTCTTTTCCACTTTATATTAACCTGGCAATTAAAAAGACGAAACTATAAATACTATTGGACCATATGAACCTTAAATAATAGCGTTTTAT
>JAUWMY010000242.1 GCA_030612945.1 Desulfobacteraceae bacterium | reverse complement strand
GGGCAGGCTCTGACCTGGTCTCTGTCAATTTCACGACCTTATCCACTATTTTATTGAATTCCTGGGTGATCAAGAGCTGATCGTTTTCCAGAAGACTCATATTGCCTATATCACCCTTAGATACCACCTCAGGATCAAAAGGTAGTGATCCCAAAAGATTCAGACCTTCTTTTTTTGCGGTGAACTCCCCGCCACGGGTCTTGAATATATCAATCATTTCTCCACAATGAGGACATTTGAGCCCGCTCATATTTTCCACCAGGCCCAGTATTGTCATGTTTACCTGACGGCAAAAATTTATGGATTTTCTGACATCCGCCAGTGAGATCTCCTGGGGCGTTGTTACAATCACGGATTTTGCGTCGGGTATGGTCTGAGCTATGGTCAGGGGCTCATCGCCCGTACCCGGAGGTGAGTCGATGATCATATAGTCAAGATCTGCCCAGTCAATATCCGCAATGAACTGTCTTATAACCCCGATCTTAAGCGGGCCCCTCCAGATCGTCGCTGAATCTTTATTTTCTCCCATGAGCGGTTCAATGGAAATAACTTCCATATTTGGAATATACCTGATCGGATGGGCTTTTCCCTCACTGCCACCCGGTCCAATGTTCCCTTTCAGGCCCAGCATGCGCGGGATACTGGGACCGTGAAGGTCCACGTCCATGAGACCCACCCTGTAACCCTTCTTGGCTAAGGCTACCGAGAGATAGGCTGCTACGCTGCTCTTGCCAACGCCCCCCTTGCCGCTCATGACGAGAATTTTGTTCTTTATGTGGCGCAATCTTTCCTTAATCTCTACATCCTGCTGTTTATGCTGATCCTGCTTTCTCATATTTTCATTTGCCATAAATCGTTATCCCCCTACTTTTTTTCTAAGGCTTTGATGCTTGCTTCAACACCTTCAATCTGCTTACGCATCTCATTTGCCTGATCTTTCAGGCCCTTTAGCTCATCCTCCTTTGACAACGCGGGGGGTGCGGGCTGGCTTGAACCACCCAAGGTTGAGCTGCCCATTCCGCGGCCCATACCTCTGCCTCCGCCCATACCTCTTCCCATCCCTGCTCCGGATCCCATGCCGTAGTGATCGGCCACATTGGGCGTGCTTGTGGAATTAATTTTGCCTTTAGTGTACCTTTCCATAGCCTCTCTGACTGTCCCGGACTGCCCTACAAAAGTCTCAACCCCGGCAGCGGAAAGGGTCTGCACCGCATTGGGGCCGACATTTCCGGTTATAACAGCCTTAGCCCCTTTGGATGCCACAAACTGAGCCGCTTGAATGCCAGCTCCTCCTCCCATGGCAATACTTCCGTTTTCAAATGCCTCAAAGCCCATGTCATCTGTTTCCACAATAACAAAATAGGCGCACCGGCCAAAACGAGGATCCACCTGGGAATCTAAATCATTTCCACTACTACTTACAGCAATTTTCATATCCACTTCCTCCTATAATTAATTTTTCTTTCTATATCCATTGTCGCGCGCGGTTCCGCATCCAGGCATTTGAAATTTTGAACTGGAAATAGTTCCCGTTAAATAGGCATCAATTACCTCGTCAACGGCGCCTGCGACAAAGGGAATAATTCTAATACCGTGGGCCTCAATCATGTTGGCAAATAGATCTGAGACAGCGCCACAGACCAAAACCTGTACTTTTAGATCTGACAGTTTCGCGGCCCTGGAAGAAGGCGACTCGCAATGAAAGGGCTCAAAATACCTGTTGGTTGCCGTTTGGTCAGTAATGTCCACAATAAGCAACGTGCGTGCGCAATCGAAGAGCGGAGAAATACGATTTTCCCAGACGGTTAAAGCCACTTTCATTCCCAATATCTCCCTCATCCTTTATATACAATAGCAAATCGTATGCCACGACTGAGAGACCGGCTTATCTATGACAAGAAATGCTATATTATCAAGGGGTTATCTGGCAATCAGGGTTTGTAAAGAGTAAATGGAATTTATTTATTGAGTAGCATTGATGCAACGGTAGGGCTATTAGAGTTGCAATAATGCGACTCTAATGGACTCGCTTCCGTTTAGTGCGCCCATCAATTTTTGGAAGGTCAATGCCTAACATTTTTATTTTTCTAAACAATGTGCTCTTATGTATGCCGAGGTCGCGGGCCGCTTCAAGACGATTGAATTTGTTGCGTTTAAGCGCATCCAGGATCACCTGAGCTTCCACCGACTGCAATGCCGTGTCGATTTTGGCGTTCGTGGTTGGTCTGGAGACCAAAGCCCTGAGGTTATCCGGCAAGCAATGGGGTTCAATCTCCCCATCAGGACAAAGCACAAAGGCATGCTCTATACTGTTTTCCAGTTCCCGGATATTTCCTGGATAATCGTGCGACAGGAGAAGTGCAAGCGCCTTCTGGCTTATTCCTGTGACAGACCTGCCACGCAAACGGTTCAGCCTGGCAATAAAGTGCTCCACTAACATCGGGACATCTTCTTTGCGCTCGCGCAGGGGGGGGAGGTCCAACCGGACCACGTTAATGCGATAGAAAAGATCCTGCCGAAAAGTCCCCTTTTTTACCATACCTGCAAGGTTTTTATTTGCAGAGGCAATGACACGCACATTGGCTTTGACAGATTTTGTTCCTCCAAGTGGCTGGAATGTCCGTTCCTGCAATACCCTGAGAAGCCGCACCTGAAACGCAGCGCTGAGATCCCCGATTTCATCCAGCAAAATGGTGCCGCCTTCAGCAGCAGCAAAGCGCCCCGGCTTGTCTTTAGTAGCATTGGTAAAGGCCCCTGCCTTGTATCCAAAAAGCTCGGATTCCAGCAAAGTGTCCGGAAAGGCACCGCAATTGATGGCGATAAAAGGTTTCCCCCGCCGTGGACTTAACTCATGAATGGCCCGGGACAATAGCTCCTTGCCGGTCCCTGTCTCTCCCTGGATCAATACGGTACTGTCGCTCTGAGCCACTTGGGGCAGGATCGTAAATATCCTGTGCATAGACGGGCTGCGACTGACCATGTCACCCACCTGATAACGGGCATCCAGTTCCCTGCGCAGTTCATCGACCAGGCTCATATCACGGAATGTCTCAACGCCGCCCAGGACTATGCCGCTTTCATCCTTGAGCAGCGAAGTAGAAACCACAACCGGAATGCGTCGTTTTTTGCTATCCACTATATAAGCGGCTGTATCGACAAAGCGTTTCCCTTCTTTCATTGTGCGACGAAGAGCACAATCAATCTCACACATGTTGGAGCGAAAAACTGACCAGCAGTATTTACCAAGGGCCTTATCACGCGGGACCCCTGTAATCTCCTCGGCAGCATGATTGAATGAGGTGATACGCCATTCGTGATCCACGGTGAATACCCCGTCGGACACACTCTCGAGAATAATGTCAGTGACGTGGTTTGGTATTTGATCCGGCTTATCTTTTTTCATCGTATAAAAGATAAAACATTCTTTCGCCTTTTCAATACGCTAACGCTTAAAAGGCAAGAACCAGGCGAGGGCTGCGCCGCAATCTTCAATTTTCAATCTTCAATCTTCAATCAAAAGAGGCCATCCAGATCGGAATCTCCTCCTGCGGGCATTTCACCATGCTCCTGAAGGTACTGCTGGATCAATTCACTCTCCCGCTGGGAATACATCTTATCTTCTTTAAAATCAAACCAGGAAGCATTTTCGTAATCTTTCAGCGCTTCAAGCAGACTCTGACGCAGAGTACCGGTCCCTTTTATGGAAATGACTTTTTTTTCATCATCATAGAGTTGAAATACTCCCTCGTCTTCAGGCACCTGGCTTATATTTTCCTCATTGAAGACCAGTATTTTTTCAGGGGGAGAGGGGTTACTTTCAAGATATAGGCGTAAATCGCATTGGAGACAACGCCTGGCCTCTTTTATTGCCTGCTCATCATCATACCCAAGAGCCACTTCCTGAAATCCCTGGTGTCTTGCCTTTAATTCAAGCTCAGGGATCTTTTCACGCGGCCATGAAGCAAAGTCCTCATCCCGACCTATGTGCTGGTCAGGAGCATCCCTTTCAAACAGTACTTCCTTGATGTCTCCTGTGCCTCCCAGGGCCTCGTCTATGGATGATGCTGCCTTTCGCCCGGCAGCAATAGCATGAATAATAGCGCCCGGTACTGCTGTCACATCACCGCCAGCATAGACCCCTTTCATGCCAGTCTCAAGTGTATCCTCATCTACCACAATAAAGCCCCGAGCCACAATAATTTGGCTGTCATCTCCCAGGAATGTCAGATCAGACGCCTGGCCTATAGCCAAAATAACCTGGTCTCCTTCTATCTTCTCCTTTGCATCGTCAAAAGAGGGATTAAAAACGCACTGATCATCAAAGACTGATACACAATGAATCAGCTCCATACCCGTGATTTGATCATTTTCGCTCACAATTTTGTGCGGTCCCCATGAAGTCATCAACCGGACACCTTCGTCTAATACGCCCTGGATATCCCATTCGTGGGCAGGCATCTCCTCCCTGTGTTCAAGGCAAACCATGGTCACATCATTGGCTCCGCATCTCATTGCGCTAAGGGCCACATCAACCGCCACATTGCCACCTCCGACCACGATAACCCTGTTTTTGAGATGAATAACCTCTCCTTCCGCAATTTGTCTTAAAAAATCAACGCCCCATAAAACATCGGGCAGATCAGCTCCTTCCAGCGGGATATGCAGGCTCAGTTGAGCTCCAACACCCAGAAATACAGCATCAAATCCGCCATTCTTGATCTGGTCCAGGGTAACATCCCTGCCCAGGGTCTCATTGGGTCTAAACTCAACTCCAAGGTCCAGGATTTCATTAATTTCCTTATCCAGAATATCCTTAGGAAGACGGTAGGAAGGGATGCCGTAACGCATCATGCCTCCAGGCTCGGCATGGCCGTCAAAAATTGTAACTGCATACCCCTGCTTCCTGAGATAAAAAGCCGCTGTTAAACCGGCAGGCCCGGCCCCAACAATTGCTACTTTTTTCCCGTTATCATTCCCTGCCTTTGAATTTTTCTTCCACAGCCCC
>JAUWMY010000416.1 GCA_030612945.1 Desulfobacteraceae bacterium | reverse complement strand
TCCTTGCCCCACGCTTAACAGCAAAATCGCGCCGTTCCATAATCAGAATTCCTGCTCCTTCCCCAAGAACAAGACCGCGGCCCGGTTCGGGGTTTACAGGTTGATCGGCCCCTACTTTGATCCTGTTGAGCGCGCCCAAGGCATCATAACACATAAAAAGCACAGGAGATAACTCGTCGGCCCCTCCCACCAGGACAACGTCCACCAGATTTTGTAAAAGGAGGTCCCGGGCATACAAAATGGCATTTTCAGCGGAAATCTCATTCTGACAAAAGGTGGTGTTAGGACCTGTTATGCCATGGAACATGGCAATATGGCTCGCAGGGGCATTGGGAACCGTTTCCGGGAACAGGAATGGCTGGGCCCCTCGAGGGCCGTTTTCAAGGAGGCTCAAATAAAATTCTTCCACGTGAGAACTGCTACCGTATGCTGTTCCCATAATTACGGCGATTCTTTCCTTGTCTAAGGTATGAAGGATTAAGTCGCTGTCATTTACTGCCTCAATGCTTGCAGCCACCGCCATCCTTGAAATCCGGCCCATTCGCCTGTAGGTGCCCGGCGACATGAATTGGCGCGGATCAAAGTCCTCGATCCAACCGGCAATATTTGATCCCAGAGAACTTGTGTCAAATAAGGTGATCTTTTTAATCCCTGACTTTGCCTTCCTCAAGTTCGTAAAGAAAACTTCCTGGCCAATACCCAATGAGCTGATAACGCCAATACCTGTAAATACAATATCATTATTTATCATTCAGACCTGACCTCTGCCAAAAACCAGCGATGTATTATTGCCCCCAAAGGCAAAGGAATTGCTAAGGGCAATCCTGATTTTCCGGGGTCTGGATTGCAGGGGAACGTAATCCAGATCACAGTCCGGATCAGGCTCGTCCAGATGTACGGTGGGCGGGGCAACCTGTTCGCGTAGGGCCAAAATTGTCGCTACCGCCTCTATTGCGCCACCCGCGCCAAGACAATGGCCGACCATGGATTTTGTTGAGCTAATGGCCAGACCTCCTGCATTCTTCTCGCCAAAGACTTTCTTGATGGCCTTTGTTTCCAATTGGTCGTTTGCCCTGGTGGCAGTGCCGTGTGCATTGATATAGTCCACCTGATTTGCAGCCACACTGGCTCTTTCCAATGCCTTGAGCATCACCCGGCTCATGCCCATGGCTTCAGGGTCCGGTGAGGTCATATGGAAAGCGTCCGAATTGGTGGCATAGCCGAGCACCTCAGCGTAAATAGCTGTCCCCCTTTTTTTTGCCTTCTCATAATCTTCCAGAACGAGGATCGCAGCCCCCTCGCCCAAAGAGAGTCCCCTCCGGTTTTTGTCGAAGGGACGGCAATACTCAGGCTCCCCAACCCGTAAGGCATTGAATCCTGCAAAAGTGACTTCTGAAAGGGATTCACTCCCTCCGGTGATAACGATTTCATGGGCGCCTGAGCGGATGAGGTCAGAGGCAAAACCTATTGAGGTTGCACTGGAAGAGCAAGCCGTCACGATAGTTGCCCGAGATCCGGTGAGTCTGTAGCGGCTGGCTATAAGATCGGTCAGGGTGCAGGACGCAGAGGAAAGTAGCAGGGAAGGTCTTGGCCTGGCCTTTTTTGACCATAAGGTTCGCCGGTACTTCTCCCAGGAGAGCATCCCACCGGCACCACCTCCCAAAACCACACCAATGTCGTTCCTGTCGCAAGTGTCAAATTTCAGACCAGAGTCTGACAGGGCCTCCCCGGCGGCAATGAGGCCCAACAGATCACACCGGGAAATCCTTTTAGTGTCCTGGGGCTCAAAAAGAGTCTTTAAATTACTGCTCTTAACCTGAGCAGCGGATTGAGTCATAAAGCCTTTGGTGTCAAAAAGTGATATGGGCCCGATTCCACATCTTCCATTAAAAAGCCCCTCTTTGAATTCATGTACGGATTCACCAATAGCACTGATAATGCCGAGACCTGTTACGGCTACACGTGTATAAGTACTGGCGTTCATCTATTTTTCCAGAACAAGTTCATAAGGAATATGATGCTGATACGAAATGTATCCTTTATGGGGCGGTAGTATGATTGGTGTTGGGAATTTGAAAAATATATCGTTTTTACAGGCACAAAACCTATCCTGTAACCCCGCTTTCCTGCTCTGAGCAGGATGTCGGTCTCTGCCTCAAAACCGTCGTTAAGGATATGGATATTTTCCATGATTTCACGGTCGTAAAGCCTGAAGCCACACTGTGAATCCTCAACCGGCTGGCCAATTAGCCATGAGAAAAGAAATGTTCCCACCCTGTTAGGACCGTACCGAATGGGGGGGATTTTTTTCTTGTGCTGCAACCTGTTGCCGACAATAATTTTCACTTTATCGCTCGCATAAAGCCTGACAAACCTGGGTATCTCAGCCGGATCGTGCTGCAGATCAGCATCAAGCGTTATGACAGCGTCATACCCGTTAGCAAGGGCATACCGAAAGGCCATACGAAGCGCATTGCCTTTACCCTTGTTTGTTGAAACCCTTATGACATGTGCTCCTGCATTTTCAGCGATGCGTGCTGTTTCATCTGTGGAGCCGTCATCCACAACTGTTACGTGGTCAATCTGGCGTCTTGTTTTCTCAACAATTTCAGAAATTGACGCCTCACTATTATAGGCCGGGATAACAGCACAGATTTTCATGCGTGTTTCTATAGATCTTTACTCCAGTTGGCAGAAATTCACCAGATTGTTTATTCTCTTTTCAAGTTCCCCGCTCAACCGGTAAATCATTTTTCTTTTGGTCGTTAAAAGGACCTGTGTGGTTTCTCCCTGGGCAAGGAGGGTACGATCTTCTTTGAGCAATACTTCAAAGTTAAATGTCAAGGCGGCAATTTTTGGTTTTATCACGGTTGTTTTGATGATGATCTGGTCACCGCATGCTGCTGTATGCTTGAAATCACATTTTAGAGCAATTACAGGAGCAATATAACCAAGGTCAACCATTTGCCCCGGCATAAGATCAAATCGCCGCAGTAGAGCCATTCGACCCACTTCAAACCAGGCCATATAATGCCCGTACCAGGCCATACCCCATTCATCCACCTCGTTAAAACGGACCGTTGACTCTGTCTCTACCCAATGCACGGGCTATTTCCCCTGATTGTACTCTTCCTGTATGAACCTGGCCAGGGCATTGACGGAAGCGAACGCCCTCTTGCCAACGTCCTCGTCTTCAATGATCACATTAAATATGTTCTCAATGGCCACCACAAGTTCAAGGGCATCTATGGAATCAAGCCCCAAGCCTTCCTTGAACAGCGGGGCATCGTCTTTGATTTCTTCAGCCGTAATTTCTTCCAGCCTAAGGGTGTCAATGATCATTTTTTTGAGATATTTGCACAGTTCTTCTGAATTGTTGACGATTT
>JAUWMY010000233.1 GCA_030612945.1 Desulfobacteraceae bacterium | reverse complement strand
CTTACAAAAGAGGAAAACGAGATCTCGACGAAAAACTACTTTGAGATATACTCCGATATGGAGAGGAAGGTTGAAGAGCGAACAAGACAGGTGAAGGAATTACAAAAGCAGTATCAGCAGGCCCAAAAACTGGAGTCCATTGGGACCCTGGCCGGTGGGATTGCCCATAATTTCAATAATTTGCTTATGGGAATCCAGGGAAATGCCTCTTTGATGCTTGCAGAGACAAATAGCGGTCACCCTCATTTTGAGAAACTAAAGACGATACAAAAACTCGTTAGAAACGGTGCCAGACTGACCAGGCAACTTCTCGGGTATGCCAGGGAAGGCCGGTATGAAATCAAGGCCATTAGCCTGAACCAATTGGTGAGAGAGACCTCTGATACATTCTCCACCACGAGAAAAGAAATCAGTATTCATCAAGAACTCGCTGATGACCTATACGCAATAGAGGCGGACCAGGGACAGATTGAGCAGGTCATACTGAATCTGTTTGTAAATGCAGCTGAGGCCATGCCCCAGGGCGGAAAACTTTTGTTGAAGACGATGAATGTCACCCATGGAGACATGAAGGATAAGTGCTACAAGCCAAAGCAGGGAAACTATGTTCTATTCTCTTTGATAGATACAGGCGTAGGTATGGACAGGAAGACTATGGATCGGATATTTGAGCCATTCTTCACATCAAGGGGCCTGGGGAAGGGCACAGGCCTTGGATTGGCCTCTGTTTACGGAACAGTAAAGGCACATGGCGGTTATATTGATGTCTATTCTGAGAAAGGCCACGGCGCTACTTTCGAGATCTATCTGCCAGCAATTGGAATGAAACTAAAAAAGGGAAAGAATGCAGCCACAGATCTAATGAATGGCAGGGAGACGGTTCTCCTTGTGGATGACGAAGATGTGGTTGCAGATGTGGGCGATCAGATGTTGAGGGAATTGGGTTATGAGGTTTTGGTAGCAAGGAGTGGAAAAGAGGCTATAGAATACTACGAGCCAAAACGGGATAAAATTGATATGGTTATCCTTGATATGATCATGCCGGGCATGAATGGTGGGGAGGTCTATGACAGAATAAAGGAGATTAATCCTAATGCCAAAATTTTGCTTTCAAGCGGATACAGCATAGACGGTCAGGCGGCTGATATCCTGAAACGGGGTTGTGATGGCTTTATTCAGAAACCATTTAGTATGGAAGTGTTGTCCGGAAGAATAAGAAAAATTCTTGAAAAGAGAGATGATAGACTGTCATAAGTGTGAGTACTATTATGTCACATGGGATAAGGATTTCCCCCATGGTTGCAGAGGCATGGGTTTCAAGAGCAGGCAGTTACCCTGCCTTACGGTTCGCAGAAGTACTCCGGGAATGGATTGCCTTTTATTTAAAAAGAAAGAGGTAGAGGTCACTAGATGAGATCAGTCGAGGTGATGGGGGGCCGGGATAGGGGGAGGGACGTGCTTCCGCATATCAAAAAATATTCCCATATTCCTTAGCATGTCCCAGGCCTTTTCCCGTTCAATATCATTGGAATCTTTCGATCCAAAAATTATTATCGCCTGAATAATTTCATCGCTTACTCCTGCGTTTTTAAGCTCGATAATGTCTTTTGCAGTGGTGAATTTGATGTGCCTTATGTCTTTTCCGTAAACAATGGGCTCCGAAGATTTCATGAATGAGCCCTCTTTTATAATCATTTGAATTGTTTTATCACTGATTCCGGCCGTTTTTAGATCCAGGATTTCTTGAACTGTAAAAGCACAGGTCTCAATAACTTTTTCTCTAATTATCAATTCAATAGTCTGGTCGCTTATGAAGGACTTTTTAAGCAGAATGATGTCTTCGCCTTTAAGGCAGAAGCCCGGACTGGAAATGAAAATAGACAATAGGATGAAAGGCAAGAAAATGAGGGTTTTTTTTGTCATGTCTTATCTTAAAAAATCCATAAGGCTTCGCTGTAATATCCTGGCCGCTGTTGCAAGAGAGGTCTCATAGGCAGTTTGCTGGATCTGTAATTCGACAATTGCCTGGGCCATATCAGCATCCTCTGTATCAGAAAGCATGTCTTCAATATTCAATTTGAAATTGGCCAGTTGGTTTTCCGTGGTCTCCAATTGGATGAACGTTGACGCAGCCTCAGACCTCACAGCTTTTATTTGGTCAAGGGCATTACTAAGTGGCGTTATCTGGGTTGCAATTTGAGCAGTCCCGGCGGTGGTATCGGGATCTTCCAGGCCGTTGATAAGATCCCTTAGGGAATCAAAAACATCTACCTCACTTCTAAGGGCGTCTTCACCTGTTACATTGATCTTTATATTCAGGTTGTCTCCGACAATTATTCGTTTATAGCCATCATCACCATGATATGTCGCATTGTAATCCGCATCCCTGGAGAAAGGGGCTGTATCTGTTTGATGACCTGACAATATATAGGTGTCTCCCAGCTTAGTGTTTGCCAGTTGCAATATCTGATCATATATCTTTTTTACTTCCTGGGCAGCCGTTGGCCTGTTCTCCAGTTCTCCGGCAGACTGTTCTACAGCAATCCTTCTTGCTTTAAGGACTAAATCATCAATAGCCTCTAAGCATGATTCGGTAAGATCAATCTGGGTCTTTCCGTGGGTAATATTAGTATTATACTGATCAATCGAGGAAAGCACTTTTCTATAATTAAGGATTTTCCTCATTCCTATGGGATCATCAGAGGGCCTGTTGATCCGCTTCTGTGAAGACACCATCTCTTGGAGTTTAAGGAGTTGTTGAGTGTTTTTGTACAGACTATTCAATACAGTGTCGGCCATTAATCTATTGGTTAAACGCATTTTGTTCTCCTGTACCTACGTAAGTTCTCAATAACTCCGGGCTGTATTAGGGAAATCCCCCTTTGCAAAAGGGGGAAGAAGTCGGAATGCCCGGACTTATTGAGAAATTATGTACTCACAACTCAACCAAACAAAATCACACCATATTGATTACGGTGTTCAGCAATTCATCCACTGTAGTAATTAACTTTGCGGCAGCATCATAAGCATGCTGAAATTTAATGAGGTTTATCATTTCCTCGTCAAGCGAGACTCCTGAAATAGATTCCCGGTAATTGTTCAGGTGATTCACCATTGAGGTTTGATGATCGAAATTAGTAGAAGCTGTCTGTACGTCATTGCCCACATCACTGACGACTGAATTATAATAGTCATCGAAGGTTGCTGTACCGCCACTCATTGTATGTGCATATTGCAGGTTTGCAATTGCTATTGCCGTACTGTTATCGCCAGGGACGCCACCAGCGGTTCCTGAAGCGGCAATTAGATTGACGTCATTAACAATACTGGGATTGACAGCGATATCTGAGGCCGAAGTCCCTGTGAAAAAAGGTTCTCCCGGATTGCTGTTCAAATCAAAACCACCTTGATGAAGAGTATTCACTTCACTTATTATAGTTGCAGCCAGGTCATCAAGCCTGCTTAGATACCCTGGAATAGAAGTATCCCTTGCCTCAATCCACCCCTTCAACTTGCCACCTGAAATACTATTGGTTATATTTGCTGAGTTGCCAGAACCGTCCAGCCACACAATATCCTGAAGGCCGGAAACATTGGTCTCAGTGGATAGATCCCAGGAGGAATTGCCCTGCACAAGTGGTCTTCCGCCGCTTACCAAAACAGTTACCTTTCCATTGTCTCCTTCAGAGGTAGTAATATCAATCATTGAAGACAATTCATTTAGCAGTAGATCGCGGCTGTCTCTAAGATCATTCGCATTTTGCCCTGTTACTTCAATCTGTGATATCTGCTGGTTGAGATCAGCAATCTGATCAGTAATCAGGTTTATTTCCTGGATGGTTCCCTTTATACTGACATCCGTATCTTTCTGGATTTGTTGGAGATCCGAATAAGTCTTGTTAAATGTGTTGGCGAGGATCTCGCTTTTAGTCTTTAATAATGTTCGTTCTGTGTGACCGGAAGGGTTATTGGCCAGATCCTGCCAGGCGTTCCAGAATTCACTCATTGCCTGGCTTAACCCGTACCCTGAAGTTTCGTCCAGGATCATCTCTACCTTCTCTATGGAGCCTTTCTGGGCCTCCCATCTCCCAAGGTTCTGATTCTCATTGCTGATTTGGACACCTAGGAAACGATCATATATTCTTTGAATTTCTACTGCATTCACACCAGTCCCCATTTGTCCGGGTGAAAACGGGATGGGAGTATTGGTCTGCATGTTCACTCTTTGACGGGAATAGCCCGGGGTATTCACGTTGGCAATATTATGTCCGGTAACATCGATTGCTCGCTGTTGCGTGAGGAGCGCTCCTCTTGCCACGTTTAATATTCCATAGATATCTGGCATGATTTATCCTCTAACTTTTACTTATCATTCGGCTTAAATTTTTCCAGAGAGCAGCCTGCCGCTTTGATCGCCTGCTTCCATCTTTCCGGTCCTGTAATAAACCGGGCTGGAGGACAATAAATCACTCAGCAGAGATAACGAGCCGTTTACCAGATCCAGGGAATGGGTGAGCAATGCCTTATTGCTTAGATTAATCTCCTGGATGCTTTGCGCCAATGATAGAAATGTCGAATGACAACCTACTAATTGGGTTGACTGGGGCTCTTGCACCAACTGAGATAGTTTACTCAGAGTCAGGTCTTGAGCCGGGTGTCCCAGATTCCGGGCAAGACTTTCCAGAATTGAAAGCCTTTGCTCTTCCAGTATTCGGATCTTCAAAAACAGGTTCTCTTTTTCTCTGCTGGTTTCACTCAGTTCTTCATGATTTGAATCTACTATGGCCTTTTTTTCCTTTTGAAGGGCCAAAAGCATTGAAGCGTAAAGACCTATTTCCCCTTCGAGCAGACCCAATAAATCATTCAACAACAATTCCATTACAATCAATTACCTCAGGGGTGTTTATAGCAATTCGTTAAGAAGAGACTCTTTTACTATCTTTGCGGCTAATTTTTTCTCTTCAACCTGATAAGTACCATTCTCTATCTGGGCCTTTATCTTTGCTACCTTTTCCTCCCTGATATTAGGGATTGAATCCATGAGCTTTTTTGCCTCCTGGATCTTTTTTGCCTCCTGGGATAATACGACCTTATCCTCCTCCATAACCTGTTTAGATGCCTGTGTGCCCTGGTTGTCTATCTTTTCCTTATCC
>JAUWMY010000397.1 GCA_030612945.1 Desulfobacteraceae bacterium | reverse complement strand
GGTGCCTATAGGACCAGAAAGGGGCGGTTTGAGGCTGCTCGAGGGGGTGACATCTTCCTGGATGAAATCGGTGATCTACCCCTGTCCATACAAGTAAAGCTGCTGCGGGTGCTGGAAGAAATGGTGATTGAGCGGGTGGGCGAAAACACGCCTATTCAGGTTGACGTACGGATTGTCTCTGCCACGAATAAGAACCTAGAAAGACTTGTCGAAAAAGGGCTATTCAGAGAAGACCTTTTTTACAGGATTAATGTGATACCGATTAGTGTTCCACCATTAAGGGAGCGTGTGGAGGACACTCCCTTGCTTGCAGAGACTTTCTTCAGGAGGGTTCGAATGAAAAGCGGGAAAGACATTCAGGGCATTTCCGGGGAAGCAATGAAAAAACTGGTGGATTACCATTGGCCCGGGAATGTGAGGGAATTGAAAAGCGCTTTTGAATATGCCTTTGTCTCCTGCCAGGATTCCATAATCCAACCTAATCACCTCCCTCCTAATATCTTATGGGGGCAAAAAGGCCTGGGGAGTCCTTCATCTGTTCCTGTTAACCGTGATGAGATCAAGAAAAGACAGCTTTTAGACGCTCTTGAAAAGGCCCGGGGTAACCAGTCAAAAGCTTCACGTATCCTCGGGGTGTCGAGAGTGACGGTCTGGAATCGGATGAAAAAATTCAACATAAATCTCAGGCGAGAGATAGGCGTTTGAAATTCATGTCGCCGCTCTATATGGATAGGCCAGATTGTTTTTCGTGATTTCGGTCGGGAGAATGCAAGGGGGTGGTCGTGATTTTATATGATTCTTCATCTTACCCATCAATAGGCTATGTCCACCGAAGCCATAACGGTCCAGAGCTTTCAGGATGGCTACAATGCTTCCCAAAGGATATTCAAATGTATATAGCGGACAATCTCTAAAACAAAAGCAATCCTCGTAACACAAGGCATAATGTTGCTTTTTAATTGATGAATGCTATTTCACCAATTTGGATTGACCCAATTAAAATTGCTGGTGCGACAGTTTCATCATTGACACAAAATCCCAATCTTCTTATATTAATAATAGGCAGAACTTGATATAAATATAATATTACTCAATACCAGAATAGCTTGGCTCCCATTCCTGTACTCACTCACCCGCGAGCGGCGAGAGCAATTCTTCTAATGTCAATTGGCTCAAAAGGATTAACAAAAAATTAATAATTTAAGGAGGTTGTAGACCTGGCAACCAATCTGGATGAGAAAGGGGATCGCCAGGAATTCCTCAATCTGTCAAAGGAGAAAAAATGTCTAAAGATACCAATACGCTTCATCATCATTTGACGGCAGTGAAGGAAGGTAGTCGTCGATTTGAAAACGCCTTCCAAAGCGTTTCCCGGATGATCCTGGAAAGTGAGATCAGCAAGGTTACGGTAAAAGGCAGAACTACTTATGATTACGGCATATTCCGGACCGGGAAAAAGCATATCATCGGCATGTATGACGAACTCAATAGTTTCGTCTCATATGTCAAGGATGCAGCTGAAGGTGGTTCTTCCAAAGAAATGGCCTTTGTGCTTGTGGGAGAGCCGGGGAACGGGAAAACATTCCTGGTTGACTTCACTTGCGCCAAATATCGCAGCTTTTTGGCCAAAGAGAAAAACCGCAAGTACACATTCAGATTCGTCAACATGGACAGGATCGGCAAATGTGGGAAAATCACCACAATAGAATCCCAGACTTATGAAGATCCAATGATTCTGGCCATGAATCTCTTTGATGACCCGGATGAAAACCGTGCCTTTCTGGCTGCAGAGTTCGGTTTTTCAGACCAGGAGATCGAAAAGCTGTATGACAATTACCGCCCATTGGGCGCCTGCACCGGTTACATATGGAATGATATCCGGACCTTGACCGACGGCAATATTGAGGAAATGCTCAAGTTCGTCGAGGTCATTCCTGTGCCCCTGACAGAGAGCCTGGGGACAGTGACCGGGAAATACCCTGCCAAGGATAAGATCACCTCTTCTGCCGTAGATCTATTGGGGGAAGAGTCCATTCAGCGCTTGCTGCACATTACTGATACCAACAACCCTTATCGTTTTGATTTAAGACGCGGGGCCTTAGCTCGTGTTGCCGGGGGCGGCATCCATTTTGTGGACGAAATATTCAAGAACAAGAAGGATCTGATTCAGGTTTACTTAGGGGTCATCCAAAACCGGAGCATTGAAATGGAGGGGTTCAAGTGGCCTCTTGACACCCTGATCGTCGCTACCAGCAACAACTCGGAATATTACAGCTTTGTCTCGGAAAAGGAGGAAGCGCCCATTGTAGACAGGTGTCGCGTCTGCTACGTCTCCCATAATACCGACTATAAGCTTCAGGATGAACTCACCTCATATGCCATTGGCAGTGAAGCCAAGACCACACTGACCAACCAAGATTTGCATCAAGACCCCAACTTGAACTATGCGGCCTCGATCGCTGTGGTCCTGACCCGCCTTCCCCGCTCTGAAAAATTGACTCCCATTGAGACCATGAAACTGTCTGCGGGTGAGGTGGCCGGAGAAAAGAGCATCAAGACCCTGGCCGAAGTTATCGACATCCTCAACCAGGACCCGAACATCACCAATCGCTTCGGTCAAAAGGGTATGGGCCAGCGGAACCTGGGTCGGTCTATCCAGTTGCTGGTTGAAAGCTCTGAGACCAATGAAGGCAGGTGCATGTTCGCCTATGACATCTTTAAGATGCTGGAACGGGTGGTCCTGGACTATGTGACTGACGTAAATAACCGGGCCAAGTACATCGAAGACCTGAAAACGGCCAAGGGCTTGTATCGGGAACGGATCATGACTGAAATGTTCAACGCCTATATGGATGAACCCCTGGCAATCCGAAAGGATGTGTTGAATTATGTGAACATGATCATCGGCATTGATGCCGAAAATCTGGGTCCAGACATGTTATGGAAATATAAGGACCCGCAGACCGGTGAGCTAAAAGCACTAAAGATCGATGAACGGTTCATCAACAACGTGGAAGAAAGGCTGGGGCTCAAGACCAAAGAGCAGAAAGATACCTTCAGGACTTCCATCCGGAAAATTTATGGGCAAAAGATCTCGCTGAAGCCTAATTACGATTTCATGGATAATCTGGAATTGGTCAAAGCGGTGACCGACGTTCGACTCAAATCCGATATCTCCGGAGCCGGCAGTTTGGTCGGGGCCCTGGCCAACCGGACCAATGAAGAGAATCAGAAGCTTTACGATCGCATGGTAAACACCATGCTGAACAAACTCAACTATTGTAAGACATGCGCCCAGAAGACCATTGAGTATTTTTGTACCCAGGAGGATGATCAGTGACTGGTTTTCATCGCACTTATCGGACCGACATCGGCTCCATAGATGACCTGCTGGAGTGGGATAAGCAGAGAGACAAGGACGGATTTCCGCGAAAGATACGTGTGGGCAGGATGGTCAAGCCCGGGAAAGGGGGTAGGGACAA
>JAUWMY010000324.1 GCA_030612945.1 Desulfobacteraceae bacterium | reverse complement strand
CCCAACGTGGAAACAAGCTCCCTGAAACTGGACCTTTACAGGCGCGATTTTACAATCAACACCCTCGCAATCAAGCTAAACAAACGGCTTTACGGGACACTTATTGATTATTTTGGGGGGCAAAGAGATATCAAGGAAAAGGTACTGCGAGTCCTCCATAACCTGAGCTTTGTTGAAGATCCCACACGGGTGCTCCGGGCTATCAGGTTTGAACAGAGATTCGGTTTTAAAATCGGAAAGCTTACCCTTGCCTTGATTAAGAATGCAGTGAAAATCAATTGTTTCAAAGAACTTTCTGGCCGGAGGCTTTTTCTGGAATTAAAACTCATCCTCAGGGAGCCCGATCCCTTCAAGGCTATCGAACGGATGGATGAACTTGATTTGCTTAAGTTTGTCTTTCCCGAGGTACAACTGACCAAGGGAGTTAAAGGCCTGTTGGAAGAGATTAGAAAGGTAATTGTCTGGTACAACCTGCTTTACCTGGAGGAATCCTTTGAACCCTGGAAGGTTTATTGGCACGGCCTTACTTCGTCCCTTGACAAGAAAACCCTTAGCGCTATGGCTGACAAGATGGGGATGGTTGGGCTGGAAAACCGCAAAATGATATCCCAAATGATAAGTTCGAATGACCTGCTGGACATCCTATACAAATTTGATGGAGACAATTATCATTTATATACATTGCTTCACCCGTATGATACAGAGACATTACTCTACCTCATGGCAAAAGCCGGCAGTGAAAAAGTGAAACGGCTTATTTCGAGCTATTTCACAAACCTCAAAGGAACGGAGATTCAACTAAGGGGGAAAGATCTGTTGAAAATGGGTTTCTCACCCGGTCCATTTTTCAAAGAAATATTTGATCGCCTGCTGGAAGCCCGGCTGAATGATTTGGTAAAAACAAAGGAGGATGAGGTCAGGTTTGTAGAGGAAGCATTTGAACACTAACAATAGTCAATATTCAATCGAAAATTTTCAATAAAAAGGGGTGTTGAAGGGTATGAAAAAAAAGAGAATCTTGAGCGGAATGAGACCCACAGGAAGCATGCATCTTGGACATGTACATGGGGCTCTCCTGAATTGGAAAAAACTCCAGGACGAATATGAATGCTTCTATGCCATAGTAGACTGGCATGCCCTGACCAGTGAATACGCTAATCCGGAGATTATTGGGCAAAGCATCTATGACATTGCAATGGATTGGATTTCCGTTGGGCTTGATCCGGAAATATCCCCTTTTTTCATTCAATCCCACATAAAAGAGCACGCAGAGCTTCACTTAATTTTGTCCATGATTACACCCCTTTCATGGTTAGAGAGAAATCCTACTTATAAGGAGCAACTCCGTGAACTCACCCAGAGGGACATCTATACTTATGGTTTTCTGGGCTACCCTGTTCTCCAGGCCGCTGACATCCTCATGTACAAGGCCAACGGAGTTCCTGTCGGCAAAGACCAGGCCCCCCATGTGGAATTGACCAGGGAGATAGCCCGTAGATTCAATCACTTCTATGGAGAAGTTTTCCCCATACCAGATCTCCTGCTTACCCCCACATCAAAGATCCTCGGCATTGACAGGCGTAAAATGAGCAAGAGTTATAATAACGCAATTTTCCTCACAGACACTGATGAAGTTATTGACACGAAGGTGGGGCAAATGATCACAGACCCACAGCGGGCCAGAAGAAATGATCCTGGTCGTCCGGAGATCTGCAATGTGTTCACGTTTCATGAAATATATTCTGATCCTGAAACAGTTTCAAAGATTGATAAAGAATGCCGCTCCGCCGGTATCGGGTGTGTGGAATGCAAAAGATTAATGGCCGCCAGTCTAAAAACAGGCCTCGAACCGATGAGGGCCAAAAGGAAAGAACTGGAGACTGATATCAATAAGATCAAAGAAATCATAGAGCAAGGCAACACACGGGCCAGGGCCGTTGCCAGGGAGACCATGGCAGAGGTGAGAGAGGCGGTAAAGATCTGAAAAATGGATTACGAAGTTAAACTGGAAATATTCGAAGGCCCGCTGGACCTGTTACTCCACCTTATCAACAAGAACGAAGTGGATATTTTTGATATACCCATAGCTACGATTACCGACCAGTACCTGGGATATCTGGAGTTGATGAAAACCTTTAACATTAATGTGGCTGGTGATTTTCTGGTAATGGCCTCCACACTGATTCACATAAAATCAAAGATGCTGCTTCCGGGTTCACACGAAGACGATGAGGAGGAAGATCCCCGTGCTGAGATTATGCGGCCACTTCTGGAGTATATGCAATTTAAAGAAATGGCCGAAGCTTTTTCTGAGAGGGAAATTCTGGATAGAGATGTCTTTGCACGTACGGTAATCCCCTATTCCCAGGATGGGGTAACCGGCGAAGAACCTGAGTTGGATGTGAGCCTTTTTCAATTGATAGATGCCTTCAAACGGATAGTTGATCAAAGGTTGCCCGGTACTAAACTTACAGTCCAACATGAACAATGGTCTGTCAAAGACAAAACCGAACTTATCATAGCTCGACTCAAAGAAAAGGGGGCTATATTCTTTCGTGAAATCTTCAGTGAAGATCGAACGGTTTCAGAGTTTATTGTAACTTTCCTGGCCCTTTTGGAACTGGTTCACATGGGTCTCGTGAAGGTATTGCAGCCCACATCGGAAGGTGACATTCGATTGATCCCCTCTTTTGATGAAAAGGGTGGAAACGGTAACGAATCATAATATCATGAGCAAATCGTTGAAATTGATTATAGAGGCATTGTTGTTCGCATCGGACAGGCCACTCAATGTCCGTGAGATCAATGCCTGTTTGCCGGATGAGACCGGATCAAAAATCACCCAGGCGTTATATGAACTTCAAACCGAATACGATGGCTTGAAAAGGAGTTTTGTCCTTAGGGAGGTGGCTCAGGGTTTTCAACTTCGGACACGGTCCGAGTACGCACCTTATGTTCTTAGAATGCTAAAGACATCCCCCACCCGCCTGTCACGTGCTGCTTTAGAGACCTTGGCTATCATCGCCTATAAGCAACCGATCCTCCGTCAGGAAATCGAAAGATTAAGGGGAGTTGATGTTGGGGGAATTTTAAGAACACTCCTGGAAAAGGATTTGGTCAGAATCATGGGCCGGAAAAATCTCCCTGGCAGACCGCTCATTTATGGAACAACCAAGAAGTTTCTTGCTGTCTTTGACCTTAAGGACCTGGGATCACTCCCAAAGTTAAAAGAAATCAAGGAATTCGGATCCGATGAAGAAGAGACGATACCAATCTCCGAGGAAGAAACTCAGATGGGTACATCTGAGCCAAAAAATGACTGAACTATCACCAAAAAACGCACATGCGCGTGGCGAACAAGCCCAGAGGATCAACCGAATACTTTCCCTCGCTGGCATTACTTCCAGACGCAAGGCAGACGACTGGATCAGATCGGGCAGGGTCATGGTCAATGGCCGTTTGCTGAATGAGCCTGGTACCAGGGCAATCTGGGGTATTGATCGTATCTGCGTGGATGGTCAGGAAATCCCAAAACCATCTGCAAGGCTTTATTTGCTGCTCAATAAGCCCTTTGGTTATATGTCCTCCCTTAGTGATCCGCAAGGCAGACCTTTGGTAACCGATCTCTTAAAGGATATTCTCCAGCGGGTTTATCCTGTAGGACGCCTCGATTTTGATACACTCGGACTGTTGTTTTTTACCAATGATGGTGAATGGGCACATCGTATGACACATCCGCGCTTCCAGGTCCCGCGCACGTACAAAGTGACTGTACCCGGCATTATAAACGATGAATCCGTAGCCCTTTTGAGGAAAGGCGTTCAACTACCGGACGGGAGCACGGTTCGATCTAAGACAAGTGTGATTACTCGCAGTGCAAGACAGAGCATACTCAGGATGACCATTACTGAGGGAAAGTCTCGCCAGGTGCGAAGAATGGTGGAAGCTGTGGGGCATAGTGTGGTGCACCTGATACGAACCGGCTTTGGTAAAATCACGTTGGGCGATCTAAAAGTTGGTGAATACCGCCACCTCGAAACAGTAGAGGTAGAAGCAATGAAAAGATTAGTGGGCATGGTTTAGCTTCAATCGAGTCAAACTCATTTGAAGTGTAATTATTCAATATT
>JAUWMY010000150.1 GCA_030612945.1 Desulfobacteraceae bacterium | reverse complement strand
TGGGATAAGGACACAGAGGGACACTATCAAAGGTGAAGGCAGGATATACCCAATAGATGACTTTGACAACAAGAAACGGGCTAAAGTCGCCCTGCCTCCAATACCCACTTCCTGTAATGTGGTGGAAAAACTGTTTCCACCCGTTAGGAACTAACCTATGAAATACGCATTTTTTTTGGGCTGCACTATTCCCGCAAGATCCAGAAATTACGAACTCTCCGCGAGAAAAGTTGCAGGCAAACTTGGTATCGAACTGATAGATGTGGAGGAATTTATTTGTTGCGGATTTCCTATGAAGGCCAGCGACTATAAGTCTGCTGAAATCATGGGTGCTTATAACTTATGCCTGGCCCAGGAAAAGGATTTGGATATATGCGTCTTATGCAGTTCCTGTGCTTCACAATTGACGGAAGTCGCGCATAGTCTGTCCGAAGATGGACCTGACAGGGAGCAGATAAATCACGAATTATCCAGGGCAGGGCTGAAATATGGCGGTGGGGTCAAGGTTAGACACTTTGCTCGCGTCCTACTTGAAGACATTGGAATAGAGAAGATAAAGGAGCATTTTGTAAAAGACCTGAGTGATCTCAAGACAGCTACTCATTATGGATGCCATTACCTAAAACCTTCTGAAATCTATGATGGTTTTGATGATGTGGAAAACCCGAAATCCATAGAAACTCTGGTAGCGCTGACCGGCGCCAGGGTTATTGACTACCCGGGCAAAAAGAGATGCTGTGGGGGGCCCGTGCTTCCTGTGGATGAAAATGTGGCCCTGTCTGTGGCAAAAGAAAAACTGGATGATATTGTTGATGCCGGGGCAGATGCCATGTGCCTTGTGTGCCCTTTTTGTTCGGTGATGTATGATGACAATCAGAAAAGCATTGAGTCGGAATTCGGTGCAGACTATAATTTACCCGTATTATATTTAACGCAAATACTGGGTTTGGCCATGGGATTTGACAGAAAAGAGTTGGGCCTGAATATTAATGTTGTCAAAACCAAGAAGCTGTTAGGTAAGTATTTTGAATAGGAGGCTGTCTGAGAATGAGATATTTTTTTCAAGATCAAGGAAGGCGAAAATTATAACCACAGGAATACATTGAAGTGTTTCGAGGATTATAATTTGAGCCTGACGCAGAGATTGGGAAAAATAGCCATTCTCGGACAGCCTCCTAGACGTCACCTGACAACTGTTCCAGTATTCTGCTCCTCAATTCATCAAACTTTCTTGCAATAAGATTTTCGAATTCTTTTCCAAAAAACCGGCGGTTCGCCTGCAAATACCATTTCACGCTGTCCCAATAGTCCTGCAGTGCTTGAGAATCATTTATTGTTCTAAGAATGCCGTCAATTTCAGAGAGCTTATCTCTCTTTAAACTGTCCTTCCGTAATTCATACAGATCATTCAGCCTGTGCTTCTGTTCATCGGATAGGCCTATATCCCAGGACCGCTCAAGAAGGTCATTCACTAAATTGCTGAGTTCTTCAAAATCTCTTATGAGATCCATTTGTTTTTTTGCCTGGCCTAATGTCATGTCCGAAATTTCTGCCAGCCTTTTTTCAAATGCCTTTTCAAGTTGCAGTTCGTAATCTTCGGTATAGAAAGGGCGTTTTCTTAGAGATCGTAGACCATAGTGATAATAATTTTTTAGCTGCTCCGCGTTGTCAATGGTGGCCATATAAGAAATTTTTTGGGAGATATTTACACGGTCCTGGAAATCAACGGAAAGGACGTTGGGAAGGGTTGCTTTTTTTAGGAGAATCCCTGTTTTGATCTTAAATAGATGGTTTATATTATACTCATTATAAATAAGCCTTTCTAAGGAGACCGTGTTAAGAAAGTCATTGACGGCCTCATATCGCTTTTCAATTATTTTGCTCATGCCTAAAAAGTTTATCCGAACTGGCATTCCATTTGGCTTAAATTTCCTGGTTCCCAACAAGCTCAATAAAAGGAGTTTAATCTGATTTTCATAGCTAAGGTATCCACTCACCTTCTCATACCCAAAAATACGAACCCTGTCATCAACAAGCTGGTTCAGGATAAAGTGCCTTGTCTCCTCTGCCAGGTTTTGGAGGGTATTGTAAATACGAAAGGCCTCAAAAACTTCCTTTTCAAAGGTGGAGTATCCGATGCTGGAAAACTTCCGTTTTTTGTAAATGAATTTCATGGGGACTTTTAGCATAAGGTTTACAAGGTCAAGGAATTCAACGTATCTGATGCCCTGTAATCTGAAAAGACGCTCCATTGCAAAGATCATTTTACCGGATCGTATGGACTTCGACTTTCCGATTTGTTTCCATTCTTGCGATTCCAGATAATCTGTTTGTGTAACCCCGTCGGGCAGCCCTTTCAACTGATAATTTTCAAGGGCATAGAACAATTTCCCTTTATGATCATAAATCTTATTGAGTTCTGATTCGAGGGTTTTTTCGCCATCAATAATTTTCTGACACAGGGTTTTTGTCCGGAACAGCCAGTCGGCAAGGTCTTCAAGCATCAGATCTTCCCTGATCGCAGATAACATTATAAAAGAGAATAGGAAAAATGCATTACAGAGGTCATTATCCCTTGAATCAATAACACCCTGTAAGGCAGAAAAAGACAATTCCCCGCGTACTATGTGATGGAGAAGGCTGTGGTGTCTTACAAGGAAGATCAGATAGGCTTCTCCTTTCTCATCAAGCTGATATTTTTTGGCAGTTTTTTCCTTTTTAAGGATGAGCGCCCCGGCGTGGGCAAAACTTGTAGGATGGATGTCACTTTTATATTTTTCCCTGAGGCGCGGGATCCTTCCGATGTCCTGGAAAACAAATGACCTGGTGAGGGCATTAAACAGAGTTCTATTCTGGCTCAAACCCTCAACAATTCCTTCCAGGGTTTCTATCTGCGATTCACTCACTCCTATAATGCCCGCTGCCATGGGTCCGAACTCCCTCTGGGCCAGAGTGTGCAAAAGACGGATGTCCTGGAAACTCTCTCTATCATGCCTGATCAGGGCCTGGAACTTCCTTATAGAAGCAATGACATAATGGGTAATGGGTGACTTCAGGAACAGGTGCCACGATAGGTCCAGGCCTTCAAGGGTTGTAAATTCGGGGAGGATAAAATCCAAAATTGATGGTGCGTGCCTGTAAAGCAGGTCAATATTTGTGTAGATCTCCTCCGGATGGAAAATGACAGCGAGGAAGTTTGATCTCAAGTACTCCCTCAAATCGTGGACTCTTTGAAACCACCGCCTCTGCCGAGCCGGCAATTTCGGGGCAGAATCCGGCTGATCAAGGAGTCTCCCATGGTTCCTGTAAAAGCTCTCCAGATTGGAAAACAGGCTATCCACGGTTTTTAGATCTTCGATTGAGATTTCCGATATGAAGCGTCCGGCTAACTTTTTTGTCAGGTATTCAAGCTGTTCAATATCCCTATTCATATCCATACAGGCAATTTCAAGGTCCTGTGTCTCAGGGTCTACTCTTAACTGAAAGCCTGTGCCCAAAATAAATGAGGTCTTGTTCTGGTACAGGTTTTCGCTAAACAGTCTGAGAATGGGGAGATCGAGGTAATCAATATTAATAGCCCTGGCCTCCAGTTCGACTTTCTTTACACAATCGGCGATTTCCCCGGCCTCAACGTCGGCCAGAACAGGGTTAAAGTTGATGATCTTACCGCGGACCAGATTTACAGTGATCCAGAGGAGGATGAACACATTCCGGCTTTCCATTCTTTCGAAAAGATGACCGGTTCCGTGAAACTCGATGTCAAGAAATTTTCTATAGAATGCGGGTAGCTGCAAAGGATCGAACTTAAGATACATCTCCTCAAACTGTTCTATGGTATTCACGAGTTGTATAACATTCTCTATCCTGGACAACTTTTGATCGTCATAGTCAGCCAGGGACTCTTTTTCCATCTGCGCCTTTTGTCTGAGCTCATGCCAGTTGTCGAGGAATTCAAAGTGATTTGTCATTTTGAGAAGCTTACGGACGATCTTGTTGTGTATTCCCCCGAGGGAGTTTATCTTTTCGTCCATAAGACTTTCCCAATCCAGCGCTCGATTGGTGACAACTCTTATGGTAGACTCATAGAGATTGAAAAGTTCGGCTAACTCTTCCTGTGACCCTTCAGAACCCCTGGCGGCTTTCGTCTCAGCCATGGTCATTAAAAGGCAGTACCGGAGCAGGTTAAGGGCATCTTGTGGTTCATATGTCCTGGCCAAATCTGAAACCGGTTTCAGGGCCTTCTCACTCATTTTTCCGGATAGGGTTCGGCCCAGGGGTGTATGGCCTAAAACCATATGGACAATTTCTTTTAACTCATTATGTTGAAATCCGAAGTATGTAAGGGCCTCAAGGTTTTTAATGACCCTGGTTCTCGATCCTTCAATCCGGCCGGGGTTCAGATACTCCCTTATCTTTTCCAGTCTGTTGATTTTGGTTAGAAGTTTGAGAACCTGGTTTACGGCGGAAAATCTTCTGTTCCTGTTCTCTAAGGGCTGTCTCAAGAGGTCAACATAGAATTGAGGTAGTCCTTTGTATTTCCCCTCTTTTAGTTCCCCTATCACTCGAAGTGTTCGGATTACATATTCAAGCGAATCCTTGTAATCAGCCAGATAGTCTGTTGAGGTGCCGGTAAGCCTTGATGCCCTTACATCCTCTATTACCTTTGATACGGTGGTTTGCAGAGGTTTCTTTTGCCCCAGATAGATCAGCATGTAATTTGGGTTGTAGTCGGCAAATGAGAATTTTTTCCCCCAGCCCTCTTTTACTGATGAGGGAACCAGGGGCTTCAGGAATATCCTCTCAAAATAAACGGAAAGAAGGCTGGACCATGTTTTTTCCTGATCACTCAAAAAGGGCCAGTCAGTAAGCTGAAAATTCTTATAGGGCAGCTTCTCTATATGCTCAAGGGTCATGTCTTCCAACTGTTTCCCTTCAAGCAGTTCATTTATGACTTCCTGTTCCATATAAAGACCGCTTAGATACTTCTGGAAGTCGAAGATGTTGACCTGAAGGGAGTGGTTTTTTATCCTGTACTTCTTCCTGGTTTTGAAAACATGGTAGAATAAAGCAAATTTTTTTTCTTCCTGGGCGGTTTTGAAGATGAGCTTTGTCGTTTTATTGGTTTTTGAGGTATAAAGGTTTGTAATGATAAAGATTTCCCCGTCCGGTTTCAGGCAATTGAAGGCCCGCCAAAGGATATAGAGGGCATACTGCTCCAGGCGTTTCTTGGAAATCATTTCCCGGGAAAGGGTGGTGAATCTTTCCATGAGAATGATTTCATAAAGATCCCTCGTCAGGATGACCAGATCCAGGGTCTGGTTCATGTCTTTCAATTTTTCGAGAGAGTCCAGGACTTCAAAACGATGCTCTTTAAACCGAAAGGAAAGCTCCTGGGCGATTAAATCATCATGGTGGGTTATTAAGCCGATAGAATGGTGTTCCGCAAAATACTTTTTCCTGTGAAACCCCACTATTTTAGATATTTCGTCAACCTTGGATTTGATGTGGGTGAGTGTACTTGACACCAGATGTGAGGGAATCATATAATAGGGTTTCCCGAGGCTTGAAAACCTTATTAATAACCCGATTTTCTTATATATTTCATTGAGCTCTCTATAGTGGTGCCTGATATCTTCGGGATTATCCAGGGTGATGGACTGGAGAAGCTTGACATTATTCGGCTCTAACCGTTCGTAGGCTTCAAAAAGGCCGAATCCGTAAGCATTTCCGCCAAACTTGCTCTGGATTTGGGTAGGGTGTTTCAGGGCTGGAAAGGTCCCCAAAGGGATATCTGCCGGATTGATCCCCAGGTTTTCGAACTCATCCTGTTTTATGAATTCAAAAGTATCTTCCTGCCAGGAGATTTCCGTAGGATAGGGCTCGGTAGGATCCACGTCCTTGAATAGCTCCGTTCACCCGACCGAGGCGGAGAAAGATGAAAAAGGCTTAATACGAGTTGCTGTCACCCTAATCAAGCTTTTGAAATGCCTCCTTGCGGCCGGTGTATTTTTCTCTCATCTCGGGTTTCATAAGTTTGCCCGTAGGATTCCTCATGACCTGGTCAAACACGATCTTCCTGGGCAGCTTAAACTTGGCCAGCTTTGTCAGGGCAAATTCAATAAGCTCCTCCTCGGTCATGGTTTCTCCTTCTCTCAATTGAACAATAGCCATGACAATTTCCACAAGTCTTTCATCCGGATATCCTATGCAGGCCACGTCATCAATCTTCGGGTGTTCCATGAGGGCGTCTTCAATCTCCACCGGAAAGATATTTTCTCCTCCACTGGTAATCATATCTTTTTTTCGGTCAACGATATAAAAGTAGCCTTCCTCGTCGGTTTTCAGGAGATCACCCGTATAAAGCCAGCCGTCTTTCAGGGTTTCGGCAGTCATTTCCGGATTATTATGATACCCCTTCATCATGCGCCTGGTGGTGAAAATCAATTCTCCCACCTCGCCGGCAGGGACCTCTTTGCCTTCAGGATCAGCTATTTTGCCCTCCACACCAAATGTGGGTTTACCTATGGAGCCGGG
>JAUWMY010000177.1 GCA_030612945.1 Desulfobacteraceae bacterium | reverse complement strand
GTCATCCACAGTGGGGCCGGCAGGTAACATTACCCAGGTGACACGTGGTGGAGAGAGTTTTTCAACCACCTCACTAAGTGAGTAGGCCCCAATGGCTCCTTCCTCTACAAGTTGATCCGTTTTGTTGGGTGTTCGATTATAGGCGATGACACTGTGACCTCCCTGCAAGAGTCTTTTCGCCATGTTCATGCCCATCCGTCCCAATCCGATCATAGCTATTTGCATTTTTCGTTCTCCTCGTTGGTGTGGTTTTTCGTAACAGTTCATCTTTATTTAGACAGGATAACCCCGCGTTGCGCGGGGCAGGCATGGATTTACATGATGGTTTTTTATTCTGTTGATCTCTTAGTTTAGATCCATTACCTTATGCTTAATCTCAACTTTTCTTTCTCCAAAGTTTAGAATAAGACCTGCTGGTTTTCCAGTAGCAACAAGGGAACTAACCTGTATGAGTGAGCTAAAGTTCGTAGTGTCTAAAGTGACCTAAAGTTAGGCAATGGACATTTTAATTTTAGGCAGTTTAGTCCCGCCGAGTCGGGATCAGACATTTTGAGCACTTCCTCTTTTTGATTAACTGGATTTATATCATGTCTATCCTGTTCATCCTGTCAAAGATTTCTACTTGGCTTTCTAATGGTTTAAATTCCAGTCGTAAAACAGGTACTCCACCTCAATGGTATCCATATGTTCTACGAGATATTTTGCCTTATCATCCGGATTCAGGTAGCGGAGAAGAAATTTGAAAAGATCTTTCCGCTTGCCTAAATCCTTAATATACCAATTGAATATCTGGGAAAGCAAAATCTTATTTTTTTCAGGGAGAATGATCACTTCAGAGCTATTGATAAAATTCTTGGTCGCAATATCTAATTGCTCATCAATGGCATCAGCTTCGTAAAAACTTATGGGGGCGCACGAGCGAGACCCGCACACCAAAGCAAAGTGAATTCTGGGGTCCAACGTATTCAGGGCAAATTCTTGGCGGGGATCATTTTTCTTGAAGACAGAGAATATTCGGTGTGGTGGACGGGCGTTTGATCGGAGGATCCCGTGTTCGATTTCGTCCGGGGAGAAGGTGTAGTCACCAATCCTATAAGAGATGTGTGCAAAAAAATTGCTTACTTCCCGCACTGAGGAGGCCAATTCCAATTCCACAATCCCCTGCACCACAATAGTATTGTACAGATTGATCCAGAAAGCAAGTTTTTCTTCTTGTGTGACCAGGCTTTTCAAGTCAAAGACCTGAAGCTGCTCGGCGAGTTCCAGGTACGTGCGGTATTTCGCCGAGTCCTTCATTGCCTTGTAATCAACCAGGCCCCGGTTCATGTCATAGAAGGTTTCCTTAAGGCCGCCTATGGCCACCATCAATTTTGAGGCGAGATCTTCTGTTGGGGCGGAGGTAACTGCATGAGCCTGGTTTAGTATTCGTCTCTTTTTCAGTGTGACCGCATCGCCGCGGCCGAACCAGATCAATGTATGTTTGTCCTGGTCGTAGTATTCATAAACCAAATCAATGAACAGGGATGTGGTCCAGGAAAAGGCATCTGAGCCGTAGCCTTTGCCGGTAATAGAGTCAAAGTACTCGTGGAAACCGAAACGTACAGGGAGTTGGATCAAATCTTTTTTCATAGAGTCGGACTTCTCATGGTAGCCATAGCTCTTAAGCCCCTGGGAGAGCATCCAGTTTATGTTGATCCACACCGGGCCTCGCCAGTAATTTTTTGAGTCGAACTCCTCGCGCGCCATATCATAGTTCGGGATAGTAAAGCAGTTTCCCTGATGAAGGGAACAAAATGAGAGGGAGTTTAATCTCTCATACAAGCGCTCTGCCTGTTCAGTTGTGGCCGCAACACCAAAAAGCGGCATGAAACCGGCGGCTGTGGCAGAGGGAATGTGCTCGGATGACACCAGATCGATCGGGTCGAACTGCTGGCGTTCTGTTGACCACATACGTTCAGATATGGCCTTTGAGGTTTGGTCCACCCATTCTTTCACTTCTTTAACATCCTGGTCGATGATATTTCCAATTTCCAGAAGATCCCGATTGGCCCGGCAAAGAATTGAATTAAAAAGAACATCATTTATTAGAAAAGGACACTCAGCATAGATTTTTCTTTCATCATAGTTTAAGCGGCGGAAGAGATCCACTAAATACACATAGCGGTCATAATCATCGTCGCTCGGGCGCTGCTCCGCAGGCACACCATGTTTCAGGTCCTTGCGCTTGTAGGGCGGAAGTTTGTCTTTGTCGACATCTATGTGACAGAGGGCCTTGTCCCAACTCGGTGAGTTATCCAGCCCTGACTCCCAAGGATGTCGAATATACACTAAGCCGGTTTCATCAGGGTCACGGTAGAGATAGAAGTAGCGGTGGGCAGCCATCAACTTGGGAAACATTTCTTTCAGGAAATCGTTTGCCTTGTGCCGGCTTTTGGCGTGCTGATAAATGTGCAAACAGGCTATGGCATGCAGTGGGGGCATTGTTATGCCGCTTGTCAGCCTGCTACCGGGGACCTGCCAGAAGTCGGGCTCAGGAAAATAGTTGCCGAGTGCCTGAGCATTAAAGACAATCTGAGGGAGCATGCCGTTTTCCCACTGGTGCTCAAATAAAGACCGGATTTCCTGCATTGCCCTGTCCTCGTTGTAGTGGGCATATCCAATGGCGATAAACCCCGAATCCCAATTCCATTGGTGAGGATAGAGGCTGGGCGAGGGTTTAGTATAGCTGCCGGTCCAGTTTCCGTCTAATATCTTCTGGGCCTGTTTGACATAGTTTTTAAAACCCTTTGTAGAAAAAAAATCAAACATATCCTAACCCGGATGAACCGGAATTAAGGAATTGCGAATTGAGGAATTGAGGAATTGATGGATTAGAGCAAATTTCCTTTTATAATTCCGCAATCTGTAAATCCCTAACTCCCTGAATTTATAGGCCAACATTGTTTTTAGCGAGGGAACAAATTGTGGCCATTTCAAGTAGATTGACACCCGCAAAAACACTTATTCCCCTTTAATCTTTTTAATAATTTTGGGGATAAAGAATGAAAAGATGAAGAGTCCAATGGAAAAAAAGACCTTGAAAGATATCAGCTCTCCCCAATTACCTGATGCCCACACCTCTTTGAGTGTCCCTATGAAAAATGTAAAAATGAACGTGCCAACAATAATACCCAAACCGGTTCCCAAAAAATAATCCTTGAAACGGACCTTGGTCAGGCCCATGCCGAAATTCATGGGAGTGAATGGGAAATAGACCAGGCGCAGGTAGAGTACCGTCGCAAAACCGTTTCGCTCGATGGCATCGTCATATTTCTTAAGCCTGTCTCCTATAAGAGAGGCAGCAAATTCCCTTCCCAGGGTTCGTCCGATAAAGAACGCAGCGCTCGCGCCAAGCATGGCCCCGATCCAGACATATAAGAAACCCCAGTAGGCCCCAAAAATGGCGGCTCCTAAGCCGGTCAGCAACGTTCCGGGCAAGAACAGGCATACCCCAACGGCGTAAATCAACATATAGAGGACCGGGGCCCAGTGCCCTGCCGTTTCCAGGAAATTACCCAAGGCTTCCGCTGTCAGATAATCCTTAATTGGTGTAAAACGGATCAAGGAAATGGCCAGAACAATAAAGGCAATGAATATGCCGGCCTTCACCAGGGCTTTACTACGGGTATTTGTAAGTTGTTTCGTTTCAGTCTCCATCTTTTTCTCCAGTACCCAATATCATCCACAGATTACGCAGATTCCCGCAGATTATTTAAACACCCCGCCCAACCATCAAATCATATGACGAAGGCGTAAGGAACACAACCAGGAATCAATCATCCACCCATCCCAGTACCAAATACCCAATAAGCGCTAAGTCGTTTTTAAACATTCACAGGTTACATTTATGCCGGACAGGATTGCTTTTAAAGATGAACGTCCAACATCGAATGAAAAAACCAATGTAGAACTTTGAATGATAATTTCATTTTCTTTTCAGCTGTTTCTATACTCGTCACAGATATCGAACTTATTTCGCCTTCCTTATCACGCCTACCGGAGGGAAAATAATGAGATAGTGGAATGTCGAAGATCCCGTCTTAACTGCGATGGGATATTGGGTTTCTTAAGCAGCCTTTCTTCAAGATGATACGCTTGCTTCGTGATCCTTTTTTCTCATTCGACATTCGATATTCGATGTCCATCTTTTGCTCGCATTAAACATTCGATGTTGGACGTTCGATGTTCGATGTTCATTTTGTTTTATTAATAAACCTTCCACAGTCCATCCGGAGCACAAATAACTTAGCGTTATGCCCCAGTACCCAATCAACAAGCCCTCCCTTTGAGATGGAAAAAGAATTTCAAGCCTTTCTTGACCTTTTCTGAAAATATCTTGGGGGAAAAGAACTTGCCAGCCACACGCTTATTGATCTCGCCAAGCGTCGGATATGGGTGAACAGCAGAGGCCAGGGTGGAAAGCTTTACCTTCCCGTTTAAAACGGCGACCCATTCGTTGAGGAGCTCTCCGGCCTGTGGGCCCAGTATCTGGACACCCAGAGGCTTCTCCTTTTCATCCAGGATCATCTTTATCTTTCCGACCCTTTCACCCTCTGCAAGACTTCTGTCATTGTCCTTGAACGCTTCCGTCCACACCGAATATTCAATTCCGGCGGCCTTGGCTGCTTTCTCATTCATTCCAATGCTGGCAAGTTCAGGATCCGTATAAGTACACCACGGAAGAAATGTGTAGTTGGCCTTTCTGGGAAGATGAAAAATAGCGTTGCTGATCACAATGCCTCCTTCATATCCCGCAGCGTGTGTAAATTGATAAGTGCCTGTCACATCACCCGCAGCATATATATGTTTTTGACTTGTCCGCAGCCTGTCATCTGCTTTCAGGCCCTTTCTGTCAAATTCGACACCTATATCATTGAGACCCAGACCCTCCAGATTTGGCGTCCTTCCCATGGCCACTAAAATAGTTTCGGCCCTCAGGTTTACTTCTTTTCCATTTTTATCCTTTATCAGTACCTCTCTCTCGGAGCCCTTGTCGCTTGTACGGATTATGGATGCGTTTAAATGAAATACGACGCCCTCGGAGCTTAAAACATTCATGACCTCATCAGCCATGTCCTTATCCTCTTTGCTCAGAATCTGGCCGCTTCTCTGGATGACAATAACTTGTGTTCCCAAGCGACTGAAAGACTGGGCCATCTCCATAGCGATGGGGCCGGCACCAAGAACAATCATGGATTTGGGCAGGTGATCAAGTGAGAAGATTTCTTTATTGGTGATATATGGGGTCTTATCCAGACCCTCAATGGGAGGAATGCCGGGTGAAGAGCCTGTTGTGATGACCCAGTTCTTCGCCGAATATGTATTCCCGTTTAGACGGATAGCGTGTTCATCGGAAAAGGTTGGGCTACCAATCTCCACCTTTGCACCCAGAGAGCAAAATCTTTCCTCGGAATCATGCTTCTGAATGGTGCTGATCACCGATTGTATTCTTTTTCTTACCTCGCGGTAATCCACCGGCGGCAGGTCAACAGTGGGAAGGCCATATGCCTTTGAGTTTCTCATAAAATGGTAGACATGGGCTGTCCTGATAAGGGTTTTACTGGGAACGCAACCAAAGTGGAGGCAGTCTCCTCCCAGTTCTTTCTCTTTTTCCACGAGAAGGGTTTTTGCGCCAAACTGTGCCGCCCCTGCCGAAACTGTTAGCCCTCCGGAGCCACCGCCTATAATACCAATATCAAAATCATATTCTGCCATGAGTTCCTCCAAATAATATTAATAATACTTTTTTGGACGCAGATGGACACAGATTTTCAAGATTAAAAAAATTATTATCTGTGTAAGTCTGTGAAAATCTGTGTCCTAAATTACCTATTATTTTCCATTAAGAGACCAATCATAGTCAAGGTACTTAACCCTGATCTTTTCTTTTTTTGCCTCTAATTGTTCTTTCAGATACCCTTTTGCGTACTTCAGGAAAAAGCCGATGATATCCTTATTGAAATCCTCCGCAAAC
>JAUWMY010000494.1 GCA_030612945.1 Desulfobacteraceae bacterium | reverse complement strand
CCTTTCTTCAAGCCAGCTTTCAGCATGGCTCCTCCAAGTCGGTTAGTCCTTTGATCAAATTCTTCAAAGGTCAACCACCCTTCCTCGGAGATGACGGCTAATCGTTCTGGATATTTATGCGCAGAGTTGGTCAAAAGGTAGCCCACATTCATTTTACAATTCCTCGACTGGACACTGCCACATAATTATCAGTTATAAAAGAGCACCTACTGCTAAAGGATAGGTTATAATTACTCAGGTTCAAAGTTCAATGGTTCACGGTTAACTGATGAAAACTGCACGGTTTTGAGATATTGAGAGGTGCACATTGCGCGTAACGGCTGCCGTTCGTAGGTTCATCAACTATGCCAAGCAATATGAAAAATGCGACCCCGCCGCTCGAAAATGCCGCTTGCGAGGCGGTGAGGCTAAATCCCGCTCTCAGTCCCGCTTTTAGCGGGAAACTGTGAACCTGACAACCTGAGTACGATAGGTTTATGGTTGAAGCCACTTTATTTCGCGGCTCAAAAGAGACGTGGTTATGGGATGAAGGGTTAGCGATAGCTACAGTTCAGAGACACCAATCTCCGTTTCACTTGCCTTGAGAGTTTTTCCCTGAAATTCTTCTTAACCACGATCGCCTAACGGGTCATTCTCTCTAAACCCTACCGTTTATGAACTGCAATATGATTATTATCATAGAAGTTATAGGGATGACAACAAAAAAGCTTTAGATGTATTCTATAATGCCAGGCGTAACTGCTAAATATGCTGGGGGAGCATAAAAATCTGATGCCTAAATTCTTAAACCGGAGTTTACCCGTAAGGGTTTTATCCAGGATATTGAGCAAATACTTTAGAGTTTACCGGCACCGGTAATTGGGTTTTCGTTTTTCAATAAATGCCCTGGCTCCTTCTTTCATATCCTCAGTGGCAGCAAGATTGGACCAAAAATCCGATTCCAGTTCAAGACCGTCTGTCAATGGCAGGTCACGGGTCCTGTTAAGGACTTTCTTGGCCGCGGCAACCCCTAAGGGGCCCCTGCTGATTATCCTGCTCGCCAGTTCCATAGCTGCATCCATAACCTGGCCATCCGGGACCACATTTTCCAATAACCCATAGCTTAAGGCCTCTTTCGCCTCGATCATGGCTCCTGTGAAAACCAACTCCTTGAGCTTTCCAAGCGGCATGTGATATAGCGCCCGCTGGGTGCCGCCGTTGCCTGGAAATACAGCCAGATTCACTTCAGGAAATCCCAATTTTGCGCTTTCAGCGGCATAACGAATGTCACAGCACAGGGCCAGCTCCAGACCGCCGCCCAGACAGTAACCATGTATGGCTGCTATGACCGGCCACTGGAAGTTTTCTACAATTGAATAGATCTGGTGGCTGCGTGAAAGACGTCTTTTGGCCGTATCCGGTCGTAGTTCCAGGAAAGTTTTGATATCGGCTCCGGCTGCAAAGGCCTTTTCGCCGGCACCACGTAGAATAACCGCCCGTATTTCCTCACGACGGTCATCCAGTTCCAGAAATACCTGCCCGATATCTTCCTTGGTAGCAGTGTCCAGGGCATTCATGGGAGGATGGTCAATGGTGACAATAGCCACCTGTTCCTTGATTTCATAGTGCGCGAGTCCCTGTCCCATTGCTACTTCTCCTTCCGGCTGCCATCTTCATTGTATTCGTACCAGCCTCGACCAGTCTTGCGCCCCAATTGGCCTGCCTTGACCTTCCGTCTTAGTATCATAGGCGGATACCAGCGTGGATCGCCTGTCTCTTGATACATGGCCATCATGGCACCATAAGTCACATCCAGGCCTACCATGTCACCGGTCTCAAAAATGCCCATTTTCCTGCCTGAGGCCAATCTTAACCCCTTATCAATATCCTCCACAGTGGCGACACCTTCCTCAACCAGCCGCATTGCCTCCATGGTGGATGGAAAATTAATGCGGTTAATGACAAAACCGGCCACATCCCGGTTCACCATGATTGGTTCCTTGCCAATCTGAACCACAAAATCCTTTCCCACATTCGCTATTTCCTCTGTTGTAGACAGGCCTTTGATAACCTCAACGGCCTGCATCATGGGTACCGGGCTAAAAAAGTGGAGGCCGAGAATCCGTTGGGGTCTCTTGGTTACAGACGCCAATTCCGTGATTGAAATGGCAGAGGTGTTGCTGGCAATAAGGGCTTCCGGTCTTGAAATTTCATCTATCTTCTTAAAAATCTCCTGTTTGAGATCCATCCTTTCAAAAACTGCCTCAACAGTAAGATCTACTTCAGCAGCACCTGAAAGATCAGACACTGCCCTGATCCGATCCATAATGGTGGCACTATCTTCCTTGAGCTTGCCCTTTTCAACAAACTTATTGACGGACCACTCGATATTCTTAAGCGCCTTATTTAAGGCCTCGGGGGTTATGTCATACAGGAAAACTTCAATACCTGCCTGAGCACAGACCTGGGCAATTCCGCTGCCCATTAACCCCGAGCCCACTATGAATGTTTTGTTAATACCCATGATTTATTGTCCTCCTTTAGGGTGACATATTATGCTTCTTGTAGCACTTTAATGGAGACGCCCTCAATCATAGTTCTCTCCATTCAATTGTCATTAGATCGCCTCGATCGTTGAGGGAGGCTTCGGCGAAATGTTGTACGTGACGCTGACAATGCCAGACCCCTCGCGGATAATTTCGCTTGCAAGCTTCTCAAGGATTTCGAAAGAGAGCCGT
>JAUWMY010000278.1 GCA_030612945.1 Desulfobacteraceae bacterium | reverse complement strand
GAACGGTTCGGTTTTATGAACGTTGCCGGCGAATTCAAGCTTCCTGATCTTGACCTTCTTGATGACCCGCCTGTGAGGGAGGATACCGGCATACAACGAGAACGCCTTGAGATGAATGACAGGCGTGTTGAAAAAAAATTGGCTGATTTTGGCGTTCAAGGAGACGTCACTGAGATCCTTCCCGGCCCTGTGATCACCATGTACGAATACAAGCCTGCCCCGGGAATAAAAATCAGCAAGGTGGCTGGACTCTCTGATGACCTTGCTCTGGGCTTAAGGGCGCCCAGTGTTCGAATCGTGGCTCCCATACCGGGAAAAGCTGCCATTGGAATTGAGATCCCCAATAACAAGAGGGAAACGGTGTGTCTTAAGGAGCTATTTCAAAGCTCCTCTTACAGGGATTCCAGATATGACCTGCCCATTGCCCTCGGCAAGGACATCACCGGAGAACCTGTCATTGCGGATCTCACAAAGATGCCTCATCTCCTTGTGGCCGGTGCCACTGGAGCAGGCAAAAGCGTCTCCCTGAACACCATGATCAACAGTCTCCTGTTCAAGGTTTCTCCGGAAATGGTCCGGTTTCTTATTATTGATCCAAAAAGAATTGAACTGTCTATATACCATGATATTCCCCATTTGCTCCATCCGGTGGTGGTCCAACCAAAAGAGGCCACAAAGGCACTGAGATGGGCCGTGGAGGAAATGGAAAGGCGGTATATGCTGCTTTCTGACAGGGGGGTCAGAAATATCAACAGCTATAACCGCAAGATTCTCAAAGGCCAAAAAAAAATAGTGACCACAGATGAGACCGAGGGGGCAGACAAGCCTCTTTACTATATCATCCTCGTCATCGATGAGTTGGCAGACTTGATGATGTCCTCCGCCAGAGACGTGGAAGAATCAATTACCCGCCTGGCCCAGATGGCCCGTGCCGCAGGCATTCATCTTATTATTGCGACGCAACGCCCGTCGGTGGATGTCCTCACAGGCATTATCAAGGCCAATTTTCCGGCTCGAATCTCATTTCAGGTTGCGTCCAAGGTTGATTCAAGAACCATCCTTGATACAATGGGCGCTGAGGCACTTCTGGGTGAAGGGGACATGCTGTTCATGCCTCCCGGTGTGGGACGTCTCACGAGGATTCATGGGGCATACATCTCTGAAGAGGAAACAAAAAAGGTAACTGATTTTCTCAGGAACCAGAGGAAGCCGGACTATGACCCCACCGTTTTGTCCGGGATAGCCCGGGAAAAAGATTCAGAAGAAGAGGAAATGGAACTGGACGAAAAATATGATGACGCGTTGGAAGTCGTGTTTAAGTCAGGCCAGGCGTCTATTTCCATGTTGCAGCGCAAACTCAGGGTGGGTTACAATCGGGCCGCACGAATGATTGAGTCAATGGAAAAGGAAGGTATTGTGGGCCCTTCAGATGGGGTCCGGCCACGGGATGTTTACGGCAGGAGAGGGTAGGAATTCGGGAGTATAAGAAATCTATGGGAAAAGGCATAACAATGACAAAAATCTTCATAATACTAAATCTCATTGTGCTTCTGTTCCATGGAAGCGCGGCATTTGCTAAAGATGATCTATCCACGGTCCTTGAAGGAATCAAGCAAAAGTATGGGAACCTTCCCGGTCTCAGTATTCCCTATACCCGTGAAGTGATTACCAGGTCCATGTCCATGCTGGGCAATCAGGTAAAGGGAGATCTGGCCACTGGCCAGATGTTTTTCAGGCCTCCTTATTCCCTGAAGCTGGAGCAAAGAACACCAAACATCGAGACCCTTATCGCCAATGAGGAAACGCTCTGGTGGTATATCCCCGATAAAAAACGCGTTCATAAGTATCCCTCACAGGAGTTCGGTAAGGAGTTGAGGCTTCTGAGCGATATATTCAGAGGGCTCAGCCAGGTGACGAAGAATTTTCAAATTATGATGAGCGATCAGGCTGAGAAGGGGAAATATCAGATTGAGCTCATACCGGACCCTCCCTGGCAGGAAATTGATCGCATCGTCCTTACTGTAACCCATGCGTATGAAATCCGGGTGGTGAATATTCACAATCAGTTAGGAACCATAACCCGGTTCACACTTGAAGGCCTGACTGTAAAGGATAATTTTGAAAAGGGTTTTTTCGAATTTATTCTCCCGGAAGGTGTCGAACTGGTGGAGGAGAAAGGCTAAATATTCACAGGTTGGATTTATGCCATACGGGGTTGTTTTAAAAGATGAACGTCCAACATCGAACATCGAACGTCCAATCACGCCAAGGCGTGAAATAAAAAAACAAACATCAAATGGCGAACATTCAACCACGCCAAGGCGTGGTTTCTTTTCAGCCGTTTTAATACTCGTAACGAAAATCTTAAGTAATTCTTCTGTTTCCTCTAAAATATCATCTAATAGTTCAGGTTTTTTAATTAGTGGTACACGCTTTTTTCCATTCAGTCACGCCTTGGCGTGATTGGGCGTTCGATGTTCGATGTTCATCTTTTTCAGTCCGTCCTGGGCAAAAACAACTTAGCCCTGTATGAGGTGAGTGAAACTTGACCCTATATTTTATCCGCTGGTCGAATCATATACAAGGTCCAGCGCCCTCTGAATTCCGGCTGTCGGGATGATACTACAGCCCTTAGCTGGCCGGATGTGCCACAGCTTTTCCTTTCTGACAATTTCAATCCAGAAATCCTGTACCAGGTTGTCCTCCCCAACTACAGATCTTACCATCCCCTTTTGCTGTTTTGGGTCGTATAAGGTTTCCTTAAACTCCACCATTATCTGGCCCCGTCTTTTGGGGGGATCAAAGTGCTCCGGGTCAAAACGGTCCACACGATATGTTATCAAACGCATATCCTCCTTTAACGGGATTTTAATGTGCTTGCGCTTGGTCAGCCTCAGTTCATAGAACTTTTCCTGTCCCGAGGCATACCATTTCCGTTCATACTTTGTTGAAAATCTGGGAGATACCATTTTTGAGCGGGCTTCAAATCCAGTACCGGAAAGCTGAGATAATATCCATTCAAAGTAAGACCGTGAATCTGTAACAATCAATACCTCACCGTCATCAGCAATCCGGCTGTTTATGAGCTTTAGAAAGGCATGTGAAAACAGGCGAAATTTAACATGCTTTTTTTTTGGCCATGGACAGGGAAAAAGAGAACAGGCGCTTCGCAGCGACTTTTCCAAAAAAATCCTTTCAAGGGCAACCCGTACGTCTGCCTGCATAACCCTGACATTTTTTACGCCTGCCAGGGCGATTTTTCTGAGTGCGCGCCGGATAAAAACCCATCCCAGTTCAATACCCAAAAAGTCTTTCTCAGGATGTGCCTGGGCCTGTTGGACCAGGAAATCTCCAAGACCAAAACCTATCTCAACCTCAAGTTCGGCCGAGCGCCCGAATTTCTTGGGCCATTCAACGGGGTGCTTTTCTTTCATCCAGGGAATGAAAGGATTGAGAGAAAGATAGGGTGATTTCATTTTTTATGTTTATAATTCTTGTATTTCTTGATAAGAGATAACTTCTCAATAAGTTCAGGAGCTCATAAGGGGATTAATGCCTTAAGCGAATGACAATGGCCGTACAGCCTTTCGGAGTTTAGGCGTGAGCCTTTTATAAAATCCTTACGGATAAACTCCACCCGAACTTATTGAGCACTTACGATAAGAGAGCCTATCATAAACAAAAATGGCGTAATGGAAAGGAGAAAGATATGGTATCTAAGAGCTCTGAAGCAAGAGAAAATCAAAAGGAGTATTGGGGAAGCAAGCTGAATCAGCGTTTGTCGTTTTTGACTGAAAAGGGTTTTGAGCCCGGCAAAATTGCTAAAGACGTCACTGTCCGGAAATTACGGGCAAAATTAAGGGAAACAGAAAGCAGGCTGAAGACAATCGTCAGCAAGGAAAAGAAGGTGGAGGAAATGGCCAGAATCAAAGCTGAAAAGGCGGCCGCTCCTAAGGAAGAAAAGGGGAAGAAAAAAGAGGCTGGAAAGTCTACTGAGAAGAGTAAACGACAGCAGAAAAAAAGTAAAAAACAGGCGAGTAAAAGCAAGGAGTAGAGCCACGGTGATTGACTTTTGGTATCTCCGACTTAATTTATCCATTAGCCCATCCCGCAATAGAGGGGTGGTCCCAGTTCTGCTACGCGTGTCAGATAGTGATTTGTGATGGCCAGTGGAATAAAGTTCAAATGACAAAATCCAAATGTCAAATCAAATCCAAAACCCCAATGTCAAAATGTTGTACGTTCTCAATAACTCCGGGCTGTATTAGGAAAAACCCCCTCAATCCCTCTTTGCAAAAGCGGGATTGAGGGGGTGTGCCCGGACTTATTGAGATGTCGCAAAATGTGTTCCAAAACGATCAGTTATTTATCTTTTTCCCATTGTGTATCTTCACCTGTGTAGACTGTGTTTGAATTAGTGGGTGGACATATATTTGAGCATTTGTCATTTGATATTCATTTGAAATTTGCCTGCCCCGTGAAATTCACGAAAGTGACAGTGAAACGTATTTAACTGGGGGGCTTTGACCTTTGTCATTCGAATTCATTTTATTTACATTTTTGGACCCTTTTAGGGGTGGTCGGTCTACACTATATTTTCCGGAGGACTAAGATAGGCCATGGAATGCG
>JAUWMY010000232.1 GCA_030612945.1 Desulfobacteraceae bacterium | reverse complement strand
CAGTGCTAGCCATCACCTCAAATATTCTTCATGGCACAAGATATACTGACATTTGTTCCGGTTATAATGCCTTTTGGAAAAGAGCCTTTCAGTGCCTCAACCTTGACTATGATGGCTTTGAGATGGAGCAGCAAATGCTGGTAAAAATCAAGAAAGCAGGCTCATGAGGGGTGCTGCTTTGAATAAGTTTGGACAGCTCTTGCGGAAATTTCGCCTTTCTTTTCCTGCCAAGTTCCTGTACCTCCGAAAAACTAATCAACCGGGGATCTTCATACATAAATGTAGCCCTTGTATCAGCAACAATCATTCTTGAAAGCCCTGGCAATCGTTCAGCAATAGGTAAGATTTTGTCTACATATTCCTGATTCTCGGCAACAAAAAACTTTGCTCCGCCTGTTTGCATTAAATATTCGACCTCTTCAATCGAAGAAGTGGTGTAAATTCCATAACCTATTGCCCTTGCACAAAGAACTGCTAAATCGGCATATATCCACTCTGGGCAAGGATCACCCATAATAGCAACTCTATCACCAGGCTCCAGACCAAGCTCCAGCAATCCAAAGGCAAAGTCTTCAACCTGCTTCCAATATTGTTCCCAGGTTACTTCCCTGTAAATCCCCAGATCCTTATAACGGAAAGCAATTTCCTCCGGACTTGATTTGACGCGTTCCAGAAGAAGACCGGGAATAGATTTTTGAGAAATCTCTTCTAATGTTAAAGGCCTTTTCATGGTCTTCTTTTACTCTCTATTATGCGTGATATGCGGCTTCCTGTCACAATCGCTAAACTTTCTATCTCTTTTTAGAATGCCCTTTTCTACAACAATGCGCGGGCAATAATGGTCTTTTCTATCTCCTTAGTTCCCTCATATATTTCTAATATCTTGGCATCCCTGTAAATACGCTGGACTTTATATTCATCCAGATATCCATAACCTCCATGCATCTGCATGGCCATATCCGCGCACTGTACGGCTACTTCGGCTGAAAACCATTTCGCCATGGCCACCAGGGTATGATCCATTTGGCCATTATCGACCAACCAGACAGCTTTATAATACAGATTGCTAGCGGCCTTTATCCGTGTCGCCATCTCAGCTATCTTAAATTGGGTAGCCTGAAAAGAGGCCAGAGGAACCCCAAACTGTTTTCTTTTCTTCGTGTAGCTAATGCTCTCGGTTAGGGCAGCCCGCGATATACCGATTCCCTGAGCGGTCACGTGGAGACGGGTCAGGTTAAAAAATTCCATTAGTTCTTTAAAGCCATTTCCTTCCTCTCCCACTAAATTGGATGATGGGATATGAACATCGCTAAATGATATCTCTGCAGTATCGCTGGCACGGATTCCCATTTTCCCATGCAGCTTGTTTGCCTCATATCCAGGGCGGTCTGTCTCCACCAACAAAAAGCTATGGCGTTGGTGCCTGTCAGGGTTGTCCGGGTTAGTCAAACAGAATACATTTAGATAATTGGCTATAGTTCCGTTGGTAATAAACATCTTTGAACCATTAATGATATATTCATCACCATCCCGGACGGCAGTCGTTGTCGCAGCAATCACATCACTTCCTGCATCTGATTCAGTAATGGCAGTGCCCATAATGGCCTCACCTGTTAGGAGCGGAGAGATATATCTCTTTTTCTGTTCCTCTGTGCCAAAAACGCTAAGGAGCTCCGAACCGAAAGCGGAGGAAAGAATCGCCTGTCCTATTCCCGCGTCTACGGCAAAAAATTCCTCTGTCACCAGTCCCTGCTCTAAAAAGCCAAGCCCTGCTCCCCCATACGCCTCATCGATAAATAGGCCGATAAAACCTAATTTACAGGCCTTTTTCCACAAACTGAGATCAAAACTCTCATTACGGTCAAATTCCTGTGCACGATCAGGGAATTCACCCAAAGCGAACTCTCTGGCTGCCTTCTGTATATCCTTCTGTTCTTTACTCAGTAAGAAATCCATTTTATCCTCTTGCCATATTTTTGAAGTGCTAACAATTTAGCCGGGGGGAGCGGTGTGCCTGCGGACCTCTTCAATTCTTATTTCACGCCTCAAGAGCTTGCCTACTTTTGATTTCGGGAGCGTGTCTCTGAACTCGATATACTGGGGAATCTTGTAAGAAGCAAGCCTCTCACGACACCATTTAATGAGCTCATAGGCGGTAATACCTTTAACATCCTCTTTGAGAACTACGAAGGCCTTGATCCTTTCTCCCACCTTCAGGTCTTCCACCCCCACAACACATGATCCCATCACCGCCGGGTGTTCCTGGAGTAATGATTCTATTTCTGAGGATGCTATGCGATAACCCTTATGTTTTATCATATCCACAGTCCTGTCAACAAAATACAGATGCCCGTCCTTATCCATAGACATGATATCTCCGGTTCGGTACCATTTCTCCCCATCCCATTCTACGAAGGATTGTTTAGTTTCCTCTGGCTTATTCAAATAACTTTCAACCATATAATCGGATGATACAAGTAGTTCGCCCGGTTCTCCCACCTCTACCGGTTTCAGGCTGGAGGCTTCGACCAGTTGTACCTTCTTGGTAGAGAGGACTTTTCCCACACTCTGAGGAGGATTCTCTTTCCCCAGCGGGCAGATACAGACACCGCCACAGGTCTCTGTGGCGCCGTAGGCCTGAGTTATGCTGGTGCCAAAATACTCACGCCATCTTTTTCCCACCTCAACGGGAAGCACGTCTCCTGCGGACAACCAGCATTCAACAGAACTCAGATCATATTGCCCAAGACGGTCATGCTCCAACATCATCCTGTAAAGGGCTGGCACACCGACACTTGTCTTTGCCCTGAATTCCTGGATTGATCTGAAGATGATATCAAGATTCACGCGCGGATGAAGAATAACTGTTGCGCCCACAAAGAGGGCGGCCAAACCGATATTCTGCCCCAGGATATGGAAAAGAGGAACACCATTTACAATGACATTTGTCTCAGGAGGGAAAAGAGGCTCAAACACCCTCATCACATCATAGATCTGCGTCAGGAACAGGTCCCCACAAAACGGGACGCCCTTAGGCGACTTGGTCGTCCCCCCGGTGTAAAGTATCTCGATGATGCTCCTCCCATTTTGACGGGGCCCTGGCAACTTATCCGGACTGGCACTCTTGGACACCAATTGCCTGAAGGAATATGTGTCTCGATTAAAGGCTACCGTCCCTTTGGGGAGTACGTCAAAGACGAAACCGAACCACCTTTTCCACCATGGTAGGACGTCGGCCATCATGGTAAAAACCACTCGCTTTAAATCGCATTCAGGTATGGCCTTTATAACATATCCGAAATTGGTGTCTGCACAGACAACTGTCTCTGCGCCGCAGTCATTCGCTATATGTTTAAGGTCATAGTTGGTATATATGGGCGTAATAGGGACACATACTCCTCCTATTTTTTGAACACCCAGCCATGCTACAACCCACTGGATTCCGTGAGGGATATAAAGAATTACCCTCTCTCCCGGTTTTACCCCAATATCCAGCAGGGAGGATGCGAACGCCTCGGACATATCTTTCAGCTTATTATAAGAGTATTTGGTCCCGAGATAGACAATGGCCGTGTGATCTCCTCTTCTCTTGGCAACTGTCTCAAAAGCACTGAATACGTCAACCATTTCCCTCTACCCCCAAAAAAGATCAAAACCCAAAATAGGCGGCCTTTATCTCAGGATTGCCCATGAGCTCTGAACCGGTACCGCTTAGGGTGAGCATACCGTTTTCTATGACATAGCCCCTGTCTATCATGGGCAATATTGGCCGGGCGAATTGCTCGCAGATAAGGATTGTAATTCCCGATTCGTCCCGCAGTTTTTCAATGGCCTCCACAAGTCTCAACTGCAAATAAGGGCTCAGGCCCAAGAGAGGCTCATCCAGAAGAAGCAACCGGGGTTGAGCAATCAGGGTCATACCTATTGCCAGCATCTGTTGTTCCCCACCACTCAAGAAACCGGCCTTTCGCTTCTTGAGATTGACGAGAGGAGGAAAAAGGCTGAACACATGATCAGTCGTTTCTCTCGCTTCTGACCTTTTCCTCAAATAACCAGCTATTTTCAGGTTCTCTTCTACATCGCTTTCCGGAAAAATCGGGTGTCTCTCCCTGCATAGGACAATGCCCTGTTTCACCCTGTCGTATGGTTGGGTATTTATTATATCTTCGCCATTGAAGATCATCTCTCCATACACAGTAATCCGTCCACCGCCCCTCCGTTGCTCCTTTATCTTCATATCGATAATAAGGCCCGATGCGGTGTTCATCAGGGTTGTCTTACCTGCGCTGTTGGAACCGATAACCCCCACAATCTCCCCGCGCTTGATCTCCATAGAGAAATCATTTAATGCCAGTGCATTCTCAAAGAAGACCATGATGTTCTTTGCTTCCAGCATTACTAATCCGCCTCACTACCCAAATACGCCTTTTCGACCTCTTCATTCTTCATGACCTCTTCCGGTATGCCATCACCTATCTTTTGCCCGAAATTGAGTGCAATGGCCCTGTCGGCGACCCTAAAGAGCTCTCTAAGTCGATGCTCAATCATAATAATGGTCATCCCTTCTATCCTCAGTTTTTCAATAATGGGGAGAATACTTGCTACTTCGGCCAGACTTAACCCGGAAAAGAGCTCATCCAGAATGAGGAGGTCGGGCTGAAGAGCCATACTTTTTGCCAGTTCCAATCTCTTCAGATATCCCTGGGGAAGAACGGCGGCAGGTTTATAAGCGACAGAAGAATCCCTCTCAAAGCCCACCTCTTCCAGGAGATCTATGGCTACCGCGTCCCTGTCACCATAAGACCCGCCAAGGAGAGATCCGACCCGCGGGGAACAGAGGGGAACGATGAGGTGCTTGTAGGCCGGGAGTTGGTAAAACGGGCGGACCATCTGAAATGTCCTGACAATCCCGAGCCGCACTATCTTGTGAGGGGCACGTCCTGTGATGTCCTTACCGCGATATGCCACGGTCCCTGAGCTGGGCTTGGCAAAGCCGGTAATGAGATTTACAAGGGTTGTCTTCCCGGAACCATTGGGGCCGATGATGCCGAGGAAATCACCTTCGTAGACGCTGAGGGGGACGTTTTCCAGAGCGCTGACTTTGTCATAGTCAACCCACACATCTCTCAGGCTGACGACTTCGTTCCGTGTATCTTCCAACGATGTGTCTGCTCCCTTCG